>NZ_JBLBUC010000028.1:0-16207 GCF_047290665.1 Streptococcus lishijunsis
TTCTTTAGTGTAGAACACTTTATAAATATTGTCTAGTTTAGTGTAACCGATTCAAAGTTGAAAACGTAATTCAAGGGCATGATGGCAATTTTAAGACTGACCTCTTTACTATCAGGACAACGCATAAAAAATAAAAAGGATTCGGCTCTGTGTTATACAGAACTGAATCCTTTTCATCATAATGTGTTTGATTCTTAAGACTTGGGGCACTTGAGATACTTTTTACTATCTCTTATTAGCTATCGGTACTCAAACTCAAGTCAAGATGATCTTCGACTTCACTCAAGACACTTAGTGCTTTAGCACGGACACCTGCTACAGCACTTCGGTTGAGGTAAAGGCGTTTTGGTGCTTGAGCCATATCTGCCACCTCTAAAATAGCTAGGGCAACTTTTTTAGGATCGCCACTTTGATTATGGTTTAAGCGATCCAACTGTGCTAAGGTTTCATGAACAATCTCGTAGTCTTTAATAGCATGAGCTGGCTTTTTCAGAGAAGACTTATCTAAGAAATCTGTCCGAATACCGCCTGGGCAAATGGCTGTAACTTGAATACCAAGCGGTGCCACTTCATCGCTCAAAGCCTCGCTCATCATGATAACTGCCGCTTTTGTTGCCGAGTAAATCCCTTGCGTTGGCCCCGTCACTGTTCCTGAGATGGACGCTAGGTTTATCATATGCCCTGAGCGTTTTTCACGCATGTAAGGTAAGACCGCTTGTGTCACTTGCAAAAGCCCAAAGACGTTAACATCAAAGTTAGCACGTACACCTGCCATAGAGACTTCTTCGACAGCTCCTAAGAGAGCATAGCCTGCATTATTAACCAAAACATTAATCTGACCAAATGTTGCGACTACCTCAGACATGGCTGTTTGAATGCTAGTTTCGTCAAAAGCCATTGTTAAGGATAAAAACTGGTCTTTTTTCTCTGGCACAAGAGCGACTATCTTATCCGCTAAAGCTTCCCCATTTCGGCTGGTTGCAGCTACCTTGTAGCCTACTTTTAAAGCTGCTACTGCAATTTCAAAACCAATTCCTTTGGACCCACCTGTTACAACTAATACTTTATCTTTGGTCACTTTATTCTCCTTTTCAATCTATCACTATATTATCAATCAAAGCTTGCGCAGTTGATCTATTTTTGATGGCTTCAATCTTATGTACTAACAAGACATTTTATCATTTGAAGCATAGCCAAACGGATGATACTTGCTTTTTTGATGGCTACTATCTAATAGTTGGAGCCAGTATTTATTCAAAAAGTAGCTCATGTTTTTCCAATGTATCATGCGATTCAAGTTATTCAAATGCTATGGATTAATCAATTTGAGTGGTCTAAAAATAATTCTAATTGTCTATATTTGTTGTTTTATACTATCGTTGCGATGATTTTATTATGGAAGGTAAAAGTAAAATGGGATTAGCAATGACCATTGCTAACACGACACGATAAGTAAATGATTTAGTTGCTGTATAATATAAGAATTGAAAGAGGTGTATATAGATAATATTTAAATGATTGTTGAAACACACATAAAAATAAATATATAAATAAAGAAAATATATAGCTTACGGGCTTATAAGCCTATTGACAAGCATTTATCAGCGTGTTATACTGTGTGAAATAACACAGCGAGGTAAGGGGAAATGGACAAATAACAAGTAACCGACGATTAAGTATAGTGCTTATTTAGTGGTTTTCTTGTGTCCATTTTCACTCATCTCTATTTTAAGAATAGGGCTTTTTGAGCGATTTTTGACACACTACTAGATAAGTCGTGTGTTTTTTCTTGCAAAGGAGGTCCTATGCTACTCACAATTCATCATTTATCTTTGGAACATCAGGGAGATTTTAGACCTTTGGTGCATGATTTAGTGCTAAATGTCAATCAGGGGGATAAAGTCGCTATTATCGGAGAGGAAGGCAATGGTAAATCGAGTCTTCTCAAGGTATTGCTAGGTTTAGAAGAGGCGTTTGATTATTTATCCTTATCAGGGAGTATCTGTCGGCAGTACCATTCGTTTGCTTATATTCCTCAAAGCCTTCCTAGACATATGGAAAAGCAAACCTTAAACGACTATTTCTTTGGTGATGTGGATGCGGCTATTGATTATAGGTTGTTGTATCAGTATGCGGAGGAATTACAGTTTGACAGTGAGCGTTTTGCTAGTCAGCAGGAGCTTTTCAGTTTATCAGGCGGTGAACAATTAAAAATTCAATTGATAAAGGAGCTAGCTTGCCCTTTTGAGATTCTTTTTTTAGATGAACCTTCTAATGACTTGGATTTAGAGACAGTGCTCTGGTTAGAGCGCTATATAGCAGCGAGTGATAAGGCGATTATGTTTGTTTCCCACGATGAAGCTCTTTTGACAAGGACAGCTACCAAAATAGTTCATCTTACTTCCGTGAAGAAAAAGACTATTGCCAAAACCATTGTGGCAGATAATGATTATCAGCAGTATCGTCAGAATCAGCATAATGCCTACGAAAAACAATTTAAACAGGCTCGCAATGACCGTAAAGAGTTTGAAAAAGTCATGGCAAAACATCTGCGACAGAAGTCTCAAGTCCGCCATACCTTGTTAAACACTCACGATGCGACGGCTGGGCGATTAGTTGCTAAAAAGATGAAAAGTGTTCAGTCACGTGAAAAGCGTTATGAGATAGTAAAGGACAATCTGACTGAGATACCTTTTTCAGAAGAGCATATTGCCCTCTTTTTTAGCGATATTTCTCCTCTTAAAATGACAACCCCCTTACTTCGCTTAGAGTCGTGGCCCCTAGAAGTAGCTGGGAAATGCTTGATTAGCCATGTGAGCCTTAATCTATTAGCCCAAGAAAAGATAGGGATTGTAGGAGCTAATGGTGTTGGTAAATCAACCCTTTTGAAGTTGGTTTATGAGCAACTGAAAGAGAGACAAGACGTATTATTGGGGTATATGCCCCAGCGTTATGAAGATAGTCTTGACGACTCTAAAACCATACTTGACTTTTTGATAGGAGATGGAGGGCGTGAGAAAGAGGAGCTGGCTTTAACTTATCTAGCTCGTTTACCATTAACACGGCAAGAAGTTCATCATAAGATTTGTGAGTTGTCAGGTGGACAAAAAGCCAAGCTATTGTTACTGAAAATGGTCCTAGACAAAGCTAATTTTTTACTCTTAGATGAGCCTAGTCGTAATTTTTCAGCAGGCTCTCAACCGCATCTAAGGCAACTTTTTTCAAACTACCCATCAGGTTTAATCTGTGTTTCTCACGATAGGCAATTTTTACGAGAAGTCTGTGACAAGGTTTATCGACTTAGCGATAAAGGCTTAGAAGAGATTGATATTAGCATTTTATAAATACAGATTTAAATAAAGATAAAAACCATTGTTTAAATCTGTTAGGGTCGCAGCATTCATAGAGATAAGAAGTAGAGGGATTTTGTATAAAGAGAGTTTGAGTGACATATGATTATAAGTAGTGGAGATATGTGGTACAATAAAGACAAGGTATATCAAGATTTTGGAGGCTATAGCTAATGGTTTTGGAAAATAAATTAGGGATTAGTGATTCCTTAGAGTTGGCAAGAGTTGAAGAGAAGTTGAGTAAGGAGCAAGCAAAAATTATTTTTGAGCAAGATTTACTAGCAGACAAAAAAGCAGGAACTTTTGAAACTTTATCATTTATTCATATGATGTTGTTTCAAGATATTTATGGGTTTGCTGGTCAAGTTCGTGATGTCAATATAGCAAAGGGAAGTTTTCGATTTGCACCAGTTATGTATTTGTCTCAATCCTTGGCTTATATTGATAGCATGCCTCAATCTACGATCGATGAGATTATTGAAAAGTATGTTGAGATGAATATTGCGCATCCATTTCGTGAGGGAAATGGGCGTAGTATGAGACTTTGGCTTGATCATATCTTAAAAGTAGAAGTAGGACAGGTAGTTGATTGGTCGCAAGTGGATAAGGAAGATTATTTACTTGCGATGGAGCGCAGTCCCATTCGTGATATTGAGATAAAGCACATCCTAAAAGGGTCACTTACAACTAATATCAATAGTGCAAGTATCTATATGAAAGGTGTAGATCATTCTTACTCTTATGAAGGCTACTATTGGTATCGGACAGAGGAGTTGTGAGAGGACTATCATTATTTTAAGACTTGCTAGACCAACCTTTAGTGTAAACGATTTTATCGTTTTGTTTAATCTATTATAATAAATATCTTGACAGTTTGATAACATTAAGTCATAAATAATTGATTTTGTGATACAATAGAAATATATAGAAGTTCAAAATTTTTTACAGAAGCAGAGGGAGTTATGCTTATTACTGGAAAACGTATTTTTTACACCGTTTACATACTAAATATACTCGCTATGATACTTTTTGTGACTTATCGTTTAATTCAGGGTCATCCAATAAGTGCTATGTATATTATCTTATCGGGGACTAGTATCGTAGCGACTTCTCTAATACTTGCTATCATTAAGTCTCTCAAGTAAGTCTGTTATCGTTTGACTTGAAGGAGTATCCTTTATGATTAATGGAAGAGACGTTATCATGATAAAATAACGCTATCTTGAAATCATAAAAGGTCTTATTTTTCTTTCTAGGATTGCTGTTTTGGTATGAATTTTTACGCATAGAACATGGTTTAATCTGATGTATCCTTGTACAAGAGTATGTTAATAGAAGAACGATATGGTATTGGATGGTATGTTGTTTGTTAGTGATTGCTAATGTGATTATTTATCAAAAATATGAGTAATATCAATTTTAAAAGCAAGTTAATTGTAACTTGCTTTTTTAATGATTTAGTTATAGTATAAGGATTGAAATAGCTTCACATAAATGTTTAATTTACAATTAAAACAAATGTAAAAACTATTATTTAAATAGATATTTAAACATAAAATCACTCCTGTTGCTAGTGTGTACTAGGTTATAACAGGAGTGGTTTTTCAATCTGTTAGGGTCATAGCATTCGTAGAGATATGAAGTAGAGAGACGATAAAAGTTGGCTATCCTTCAGGAATGTCACCGTTCAGTTTAATATTAGTAATAGCGATAGTCCAACCCAAAATAAGCATGAAGATGAGAATATTCAAGTAAAAAGCAACTAGAGCTGAACGGTCTCCACCGTGATAAGTTAGATATTTATAGGCAAAAACGGCTGCTACGATAAGGAAAAGCCAAGATATTTTTTAAAAAAATAGCAGAATTTATCTATAATTTGAGACATTGACCGTATGTCATGATGTCTTTTGCTCGCTATTATATAAATAATAAGTAGGGTCAAACTACTAAACAGTGTAACGTTTAGTAACGGCTTTATCTCTAATTGTAGAAGATAGGCTGATATAGCGAACAGTGTTTCACCTAAAGCTAATCCTGCGACAAATCTTAAATGGTTAATCATGATAATACCTCCTGTACCTTGTAGCGATATAACTGTCAGCTTTTAAAGTATATGTTGTATAGGAGAACGCTTATTGAAACTAAAAAAATAAGAGATTCAATTCAAGTATTCACTTGAGATAAAGCTAAGCCACTTAGTATAATGATAGGGATAAAGCGTAGAACTTTGTCTTTCATCTATAAAGGCTCCTGCCAGAATAGTTTTTTATCCAACCCTACATAGGATTGGATAAAAAACAGTACAAATACGTTTAGCGACTTCATTATCCTTTTAGCACTATGAGTTAGTGTGAGCATGGAACTCATTGTGAGCTGGCTAATTTGCAAGTCAGAGGATAAACGTAAAAGCGACACAAACAAAAATAATTTATTTTTAAGCGCTTTCATTGTATCGTAAAAGACTCTTTTTGTCAATGTTTATGTTAGGTTGGAGGATTTATTGATAGCTAAATTAAGTTTTGAGTATGAGCTTATAATCAGTATAATACCTTCTCTTTTTGGACGTTATGTCCTAGAAAGAGAAGGTATTTTTATGTTGTCCTGATGAGTGATAGAGAGTTAGAATTTGTGAAACAAGGAACGAAAAGAGGCTTAAAATCTTAGAAAAGTCTCTTTCTAAGAAACCTGTTTCTATTTTGTTTCAATCTATTGAAATAGTGAACAGAAGGTGCTACAATCAAAATGTAAACGTTTACTTATCGTTGTGGGGGTCTTAACATGGCAATCCAAAAAGAACTGATTCCGATTATTGAAGCTAATCTGAGTAAGATGACAGCGACAGAAAGGGAGATAGCTGATTATTTTTTACATCATAGGAGCATTGACAACTTTAAAACCGATTTTTTCTGTGATACTCTTCATGTGTCTAAGGCGAGCTTAACACGTTTTTCAAAGAAATGTGGTTTTAGCGGTTTCAGAGAATTTCTTTATCAGTATAAAGAGATGACTAAAGAGCGAGAAGTGATGGTCTATAAGGAGTGGACGCAAAACGTTTTGTCGGATTACGAGGAGATGTTGCGAAAGAATTACTCGGTATTAGATGAGTCCAAACTTGAGCGTATCCAACAACTGATAGAAGGTTCTTCTAAGATTTATTTTTACGCTAAAGGGAGCTCTGCCTTGGCATTGCATGAGATGAAGGTACGTTTTATGAGGCTAGGTATCTTGGGAGAGGTCATGGATGATGACGATATGATGTTATGGACTAGCCTTCTGGTAGATGAGTCTTGCTTGGTGATTGCAGCGTCCATATCAGGTCAAACCCAGTCAATCATTAGGTCTTTAGAGACAGCAAAGCAAAACGGCGCCAAAACGGTTTTGATGACGACTAAAAATGTGGATGATAATACCTTTTGTGATGAGTTGTTATTGTTAGCGTCGGCGCAAAATTTATCTTATGGTAATCGCATATCACCGCAGTTTCCTATATTATTGATGACGGATTGTTTATTTTCTTATTTCTTAAATGATAGTGAGAGGAGACGCCACTACGACCAAACGATTATTCAAAAGGAGGAGTAATATGACAAAACGTTGGACAAGAGACACTTTTTTAGACCAAGTACGAGGTGGTGTCATTGTTTCTTGTCAAGCCCTACCAGGTGAACCACTGTATGAGGAGAGCTTTAGCTTGATGCCTTATATGGCAAAAGCAGCAGAAGAGGCAGGTGCTGTGGGTATTCGGGCGAATTCTGTCCGTGATATTGAAGCGATTAAGCGAGTGACTGATTTACCGATTATTGGTTTAATCAAACGGGATTACCCGCCACAAGAGCCTTATATTACAGCAACGTTGAAGGAAGTCGAGGAGTTGGTTGCTTGTCAGACGCCTGTGATAGCCTTTGATGCGACCAAACGAGAAAGGCATGATGGTCTTACGGTGAGCGACTTTATCCAAAAAATCAAGAACATCTATCCAGATCAGATTCTTATGGCTGATATTAGCACCTTTGAAGAAGGGCTGATAGCTATTGAGGCAGGTGCTGATATTGTCGGGACGACCTTGTCTGGCTATACAGATGATAGCCCTAAGCTAGATGGACCTGATTTTGAGTTGATGAAAGCTTTGGTTGAGGCGAACATTCCTGTGATTGCAGAAGGACGTATCCATACCCCAGAGCAGCTACAAAAAGCCTATTCATTAGGGGTGACAAGTGTTGTGATTGGTGGAGCTATTACAAGACCGAAAGAAATTGCGAAACGCTTTATTGATGCGTTGGATTGAACAAATTTATAAAAGACCTCTTAACATTATGTACTGACCCCAAAAAGTTAGACAGAAAAATCTAACTTTTGGGGTGTTATTTTCTACCATTTGTTAAGTCTATCAAGGTATTTGACGAAAAATAGTTTGAGTTCCGTAGCCAAAATAAGGAACTGATATTATTTTGGCTCAACGTTTCGTGTCAAAAGTGTATACAAAATCAACACCTTATATTGAAATTTAGGGATAAGGTGTTACAATGATATGGCATAAGCCATTTTACCGATTTTGGGTGAACGTATAATCGCAAATTTTGTTAGGCAGTATGAGATAATACATTGTCTGGATAAGACGATGCATGGAGGCAATCGTGTGTGGCTTGGTTGAAGTCGCCTGCGATTGTCTTTTTCGTTTTTTATAAAAGTCTGCGATATGGCAAGGATTAGTATGACTAGCTGAAACGATATTGTGAATACACTTGAAGAAAATCTTTCTAGCATAGGGATTGCCACGCTTGGTAATGTGTTCCTTAGCGAGGAAGTTTCCAGATTCGTAGTGTCTCAAATCAATCCCAATAAAGGCATTGATTTGATTGGCAGACTGAAAACGGCGGATGTCTCAGAATTCACCAATAATACTTGTTGTAGTTGTCTCAACGATACCAGGAATAAAAAGCAGAATATTATATTCTGGTAAAGGTTGAGCTAGTTCCACCATTTCGTCTAGGACGGCTTGCCTCTGTTCAGAAAGTCTAAGCAACTCTTTGGTATAGTAACAAACCTCTTCAAGTATTGGAGAGGTTTTCTTGACGGCACCATAAGACTGATTAGTCAGTGCTGTAAGTTTCTCAGTTAAGTAAGCCACACGCTTGTCAGAGATGCGTTTGGCTGTCTGTCGATTGACGAACAATTGACGAACGAGATTAGATAACTGATTCTGGTTCAAACTTAATACAAATTCCTTACTCGGAAAAGCTATGACCAAGTTCCAGTATTGTTCTAAGATGGATTCCAGTTCGGGGAAAGTGACTTGTAAGACCTTGTGCAGTCGATTCTTAGCTCTGACGATATCCTCTGTCAGATTCTGATAGAAGCGACTGAGATCACGCAAGCCATCCAATTGTTTCTTGGCTCCTAAGGGATCGAGCTGTGTATAAGCATAGTGATGTTCATCTAGAAAAGCTTGAAGACGCCGAGAATAGACACCTGTAGCTTCAAAAACAGTCTCTGGTGCTTGAACTTGCCTCAGGTCTTCCAAGAGACGGCTGAACCCAATGGCATAGTGTAGCCATGAACTTTCTCACCATTGACCAGAATGGCCACTTCTGAACTTACCTTGCTCACGTCAATTCCGAAAACAACTCGCATGATATTACCTCTTTGTCTCGAATGATCCTTGTTTTAGTGCTCTCATTTTCAATACTCGATGTCCAGTGTCAAAAAGCCCCACGACTTAACAAGACACCTCTACTTTATCATAAAGAAAAGCAGTGAGTACTTTCTCCCATCGGAGATTTCCTCACTACTAATCTTAGTATGTTTTTGCTGCATTTTATTTATAAGTTATCATGTCAAAAGGACTTTGCGAGCTCAGACAGTGTACACACTATCGTAAAAATAGAATCGTCAGTAAAGGTCGGACTGACACTTTTGGACTGATGTCTCTATTTTCGACGAGAATCCCAACCCCCTGTGCATCTTATATGTCAATTTTTGCAACTTATAGGCCAGAAGAACATCAATGTTGTTGATGGAGCTATACTAATAATGTCAAACGTGACAAATTTTAAACAAGGAGGAAACTTAAATGAAACCTAATAAACAAACATTTGCAATTTACGGATTGCTATCTGGTTTAATTTATGGGCTTATTTTCTTGTTTTGGAAAGGGTAAAAAGTTATGGAACAACTAGAAATTTCAGAATTTCAAATACAAGGTTTTGAAGTCAAGAAACTAGATACAGATGACTTCTTATCTAGTGATCAAATGAACTGGAGTGTAACATTATGCTGCTGTCCATGTTGCTGTTGTTGTGGTTAATTTTTTAACCCAATTATTAGTTGTCAACAAAGCACTATAGTGATTCATTGTTTTTCAAGTTGGATTCTATAGTGCTTTTTTATCTATAAATTAGGGAGTTGTGAGTATGAGAACAAATATCACTTATTATATCTCATCAGAAGGGAAAATCTATATCAAGGATGGAACAAATATTTATGAATTGAAAGATTTCCCACAGAAAGAGTTTGAATTGTGTTGGAAAAGTTTACAAAATAGGAATCATAGAGATATTGATGATAGTTTAATTTCTTTAAGGGAAAGTTTAATGAATTTTTTGAATTCTATAGGTGCCTTTAATGTGGTTCGTAGTATTGAAGAACAATTGAATAATGTTGGGTTAGATGGGTCTGGAAAATTTAGTAATTTTACTGTTGGTGTATGTGGTGACCAAGATCTTGTTAAATATTACTGTGAACAATATAACACGACTTATAATACTATTGAGATAAAAACATTTACAGAAAACTTTGATTTTGGTTTGATTTTATCTAGGGATAGTAATGTAAAACAGTATTTACAGTACAATAGAAAATTATATCCTACAGGAAAGGTATTTGATAGCTTATTGTTTTCACAGTTCAGTTTTATTATTGGTCCACATACTGTTCCGAAATATACTTCTTGTATTGAATGTATGCGTCTTCATGAAGTTGATAATAATTTTTATGGAAATATTTTAACTAAATTTGATAAGATTGACATTGATAGTCAAGAATTTGTTCCTGAACTAATGTTGAATTTAGGGCTTTCTTTTTATGAAATACAATTATTGAAACAAATCTTAAGTGATAGAAAAGATGCTGTAGAAGTTGAAAATTCTCAGAAAGTTTTATCCTATCAATTATTAGAAGGAATTTGGGAAGAGCATCATTTGTTAAAACATCCAAATTGTAGTTGTTGTTTTCCAAGAGAAATGACGAACAAACAGATTTTTGAGGTGAATGTAAATGGTAATTAGAAAAGCTCATAGATCGATATTTGTAGATGAGAGATATGGTCTAATAAAAAATATTTATAATTTACCAACATTTGCAGGCCTACCAAGAGTACATGTGAAGATGGCTTTTGGTGGAGATTATTTCACAGCGGGTTTTAATGCCAGTGGAGCTGGTATTACTGAACAGTCAGCAGAAAATTCTGCAATTGGAGAATATATTGAGAGATATTCTTGTCTACACCCTAGATCAGAAATAATTACTTGTGAATCAGACAGAAAAATATTACCCTCAGTATTTGATGCAAGAGCTGATGATGGATTAGAAAATTATGATTGGATAAATGCTATCAATGTTATCAATTCAACTCAAGTTCAAATACCAATTGATTGTGTGTATTTAACGTATAGAGGGAAAGGAAATTCGTGGGTTACGACTTCGACTGGTGCAGCTTGTGGAGAAAGTTTAGAACAGTGTATGTGGAAAGGAGTTGCAGAGATTTTTGAAAGAGATGCTTTTCAATACATATGGCGTAGGCAACTTTCTTGTCCTAAAATAGATATTGATGAAAATAGTGAATTAAAAGTATTTTTTGATAAATATATCAAATCTCCAAATATTGAGTTTTCTATTTATAAAATGGAGTTAGATTGGAATGTACCGGCAGTTTTTGGTGTAGCAGAATTTCCTAATGGTGGATGTGTAGTTGGAGCTAGTGTAAGACGTACGTGGATTGAAGCTTGTAAGAAAACATTAGTAGAACTTTCTCAGAGTGTTATCGGATATGCTGCATTAATTTTTGATCCCAAACGTGAAAATATTATGGATTATTCATTGATTAACGAATACCAGGACCATTCATTATTGTATCTGTCAGACGGGATGTCTACACATTTGACATTTTTAGATAATGGGGAACGATTCTCTTTACCAGATGAATTAATTGTGGAAAATGATAAAGAGATTGCAGAATATTTTATCGATGCGGTAAGACGGATTAGAAAAGAAGCTTATTTTGTAGATGTGACTTCAAAAGAAATCAGTTCTTTAAATTGGTTAGTTGGTAAAACGATTATACCAGATATGTTAGATATTGAACCGAATTTTATTAAATATTTAGAAGCTAATCGTTTGACTGAGATTGATAAGAATTTGATTGAGTTAGGATTACGAACAGAAAAAGAGTTGAGAAATCCTCAACCAACTGTTCCTCATCCATTTCCGTGATTGGAGGTTGAGATGGACGATTTTAAATTTACGATGATTAGTAACTATTATGCTTGTAAATTATCTGATGATGACTATTTACTGCAATTATTTCATCAGAATACAAAACATGGAAATCAGTACTTGATGAGGAATATGTTCCAATCTAGAACTTTGCTAAATAATAAAAATTTTTTAAAGGCTAGCTCTGTTAGAGAAAAGCAATACCCTCTCTGTGAAAAAGTTCAACTACAGAATCGAACAAAAGATCTATTGATGGACTGTATGTATAATAGACGCTCGCAAGTAAAAGAGCCTGTTACAAATTATGTTCTAACAGAAGAAATTATTTCAGATATTTTTTGGTCGGGTTATGGATTAAATTATAAACATACGAGGGTAGTTCCTTCAGGAGGAGCGTTATTTCCTCTTGAATTATATGGGGTTGTTATGCAAGATGTAGGAAGGATAAAAAAGGGGTTATATCACTATAGTCCATCTTCTAATACGTTGGAACTGATTTCAGAAGAGGAAGATGTTTTTAATATTACTTCCTACATTATGATGTTACAAAATCTTGAGAATACTTCTTTAGTTTTATTTACTACTGCCATTTTTAGCAGGATGACCTTTAAATATGATGCAAGGGCGTATAGGTACTTGTTATTAGAAGCAGGGGCAATGTTGCAGAATATTTCTCTAGTAGCTACTAAATATAAATTAGTTAGCACATGTATTGGTGGAACTGATGATAATAAAGTTGAAGAATTACTAGGGATTGATGGCATTAAGGAGAGTTTAGTTAATTGTTTACTCCTTACCAAAGATGGAAGTTGGAAATAAAATGAAATACTATGCTATAAAAAGAGATGAAAAAAGTTCTCACAGTACTATATATATTGTATGCTCTAATTTTGAAAAAGATAAATTTCATATCATGGAACATATGATTATGAGTTTTCTTTCAAAAAAAGACATTCGAGGAGTAGATGCAGTGACAACAGAAGATTTTATAAAGTTTAAAATTTTTAACCCACTCATAGATTTACAGGAACTTATGAAAATTATTAATTCTGACTTGTGGTTTTCAGAAGAATCGTATTATTTTGCTTTGTCAGAAATAAAACAAGAGAATGCTTTAATTAACTCTAACATCAGTAATTTGTTGAACAAAATTATTTGTAAAAACCATAAACGAGAAGGGAATATTCCATTTGAAAGTTATAAAGAGTGGTTTTATAAAGTATTATCTTCAATGAGTTATATGGTAATCTCTAATCAAATTGCAAAAAGTGCAGATTTCTCTAGAAATTGTGTTGATTTATCTGAATTAATAAGTAGTTCAAATAGCGGAGTTCTTAGCTATAATAATGTTGATTTTTTCTATTCATATATTAAGTTAGCACTTTCAGATATTCCCAACTTTTCTAGTTTTTATTTCTTACAAAATTTTTCGAATCATATTAATAAAAGATTGAAGAAGTTGAGGGATTCGGGTATTTATTATGCATTTTGTTTTTGTAAATATCATAGAGAATATATAGAGTTTTTTATCGTTATTTCAATAAATAAAACAGTTCCAACTTGTTATGACTATATTATTGATGAACTAACTTCTATTTACAAATCTTATAATTATCATGAAAATCATGATAATAGAGTGCAGGAATTTAAAGAAGATTTGTGCGCAATATATTTGACAGATGCATTTATTGAGAGTCATGTTCCTGAATTTACTTCTGTTCAGAGAGATTTTGTGAATAAAATGATTGTAATGTTGGATGGTGATTAAAGTGAATAATGTTGTTGAAATATCAAATATTACCAAGTCGTTCAAAAATAAACCAATATTAAAAGGTGTTGACTTGGTTGTGAACAAGGGTGACATCATTGGACTTTTGGGTTTGAATGGTGAAGGAAAGTCCACTTTAATAAAAATAATTTTAGGCATACTTCCTCAAGATTATGGGGAGATTAAGAGAAATTTTGAGATTAAATCTGATGTTGGGGTTATGTTACAGGAAATTTCGATGCCTGAGAAGATGAAGGTCTATGAATGGTTAGATATGGTGAAGCGCTTTTCAACCCATTTCAAATCAGTCGAAAGTGTTTTAGATAGTGTTAATTTAAGAACAGTGAAGAATAAATATTGTGATTCTTTATCAGGTGGACAACAAAGACGAGTTCAATTTGCTACTGCGATTATAAATAATCCTAAAGTACTTATATTGGATGAACCGACAGTAGGGATGGATGTCGTATCAAAAAAAGTATTTTGGGAGATGTTAAACACGTTTTCGTTCAGAAAAGATTTGACAATAATCTTAATTAGTCATGATATGGAGGAAGTCGCTGAATTCTGTAACAGAGTACTTATTTTGTCAAAGGGACTATTAGTTTCAGATAGTAAAATGACTAATGTTCAGGATAAAATCGAAAAAAGGTCATCGTATTCAATAGATAAGAGTCAAATAACTCAAGAACAATTAGAAGCAATAACAAAGTTTAGTTTTGAAGAGACTAATTCTGAAATAAAATTTAAGTATCAAATGATAGATGAAGTAGTATCTTTAGGAAGCATTCCTATGTCGATTATCAAAAAGAATCAAAGTAATCTAAGTCAGTATTTTATAGAGGTATTAGAAAATGAAACAAGTGAGTAGTCTTCTTTTTTTAATATGGCTAGATATAAAAAGAGTTTTTAGGGACACTAAATATGTATTATTTATTATTGCTTTGCCAGTTATTTTTTATATGATATACACTGCGATTTTTCCTGAGAATGCTAATGTTAACGGTGTCCCATGGTCAGCGTATTGTTTAATTTCTATGATTGCTTTTGGTATTATGGGTAACGCAATCAATCTACTTGGTACTAAAATTGCAGATGAACGCCAAAAAAAATGGTATACTTATTTGAAAGTATCTCCAGTTAATTCTATTTATTATGTCATTAGTCATGTGTTTTCGTATTTGTTAATCTCAGTTGCTTTTACGTTTCTTATGTTTGTAGTTGCTTACTTTTATAAAGGAATCAACTTAGGAGTACTTGAGACGATTAATATAGGAATTATACTAAATATTGGAAGTATTGTATTTTTGATGATGGCCTTGCTAATTGGTAGATTAGATAGTTTGTCTCAACCAGTCGGGACCATAACATATTTAGTGCTTTCTTTTTTAGGTGGTTTATGGATGCCAGTGGCTGCTATGCCTAAATTTCTTTCTCAGATTGCAACTTTCTTGCCGTCATATAACTATGCCCTACTGGGGTGGCGATTGTTAGAAAATAAAGGTATTGATGTTAGATCCGTAACTATTCTCTTTATTTATATTATATGCTTCTTGGGAATCTATGTCTTATTGCAGAGAAAGGAGCAAGCTAATTAGGAGGCTTTTTTGAAAATAAACGAGTACTTTGGAAATATATCTCAATTAGAGAAACTCTTGTCCGATTGGATTGATTTACCAGTCTCTTTACACGTACGCTCAGCAGAGGCGAAAAATATAACATTTCTTTTTGAAAATTTCAGTGAGGAAGAGATTGTTAATTTTTTTAAAGATAATATTCAACAGGCTGAACATGCTGTTATTGGTTATAGACAAGATGATAGTTATGGAGATATCTTAGGAAAATGTGATTATAGGGATGTGCTATATTTTGAAGGTATTGGTGATAAGGTATATGCTTATGCTGACAATCTCACTTTGCGTCTCAAAAATAAGCTGTATGAGATAGAAGAGTTCAGCAAATTATATGTGAGAATTAGTAAATCTTTTATTGTTAATATATTAGTTGTAGAAAAAATTTATCCTTCTCTGAATGGAAAATTTATCATTGAATTAACAGATGGTCAAAACTTAACGGTTTCTCGAAAATATAAAAAACAATTTTTAGAGTACTTGGAGGATTAGTAGTGATATATTTAAAAAAACTTCTACTCTTGCTTTGCGTTGGTGCAATCTATAATCTATATTTTACTCTCATCAATTCAAGTTTAACGTCTTGGATCAATATTATTATTTTCATCATATTCGGATATGTTGAAATGTTTATTTTAGAGTTATTATTTAAATATTCTATGACATTTCAGAAAAATATCTATATCCAAATACTGACTATATTTTTAATATCTAGTATAGTTGAAATAGCCTATATGCTGGTTACTGGCTTGAGTTTTACCATAGCAATTCATTTTGTTTTGCTAGGAATACCTATTACAATCATTGGCTTATTGTATTGGAAATATCATGTTGATAAATTTGAAAAATTATTAAGAGATAAAAAATCTAATCTCTCAAATTGATATTCATCATTAACGTTGTTATAGTCAACTGAAACAAGAGAAGGACAAAAGTGCCTCTAGAAAAGTATCGCAATTAGACAATAC
>NZ_JBLBUC010000029.1:0-16027 GCF_047290665.1 Streptococcus lishijunsis
CAGAACTCAATCCTTCAGCTAAATATATAGTGTCCAACTTTTGGGGGGCAGTACACTTTATTTAAAGGCTTTTTTATTTTTTGTCACCAAAAAACTTTTTTAAATTAAGGTATTACGGATAAGTTCAAACTCTTTATCTCGCTTTTCTTCGAACAAATGTCCGTATGTTTTAGTGACTTGGACTATATTACAGGTCGGCGTTAATGCGTCCCAATAAGACGCCCTAAAATATCCCCAATGTAATAAGCAAAAAGACTCGCCGTAAGCCCTATGACAAGAGTTCTTAAGATTTCCTTTTTCTTACTAGTATTTGTGATAACCGCCTTAACAAGACCTAATAACGACAAGGCTAGCGACACCAAGATACAAGCTATCAAAAAAGTATGCGCTCTAAAAAGGCTGATGACATCTATCAAAAGATAAGATAAGAGCGGAATCAAGCCAAAAAGAACAAATGAAATAAAGGTGGCAACTGCATTTTTCACCGCTTTTGCCTTAATCTCTGACTCTTCTGTCGTTGAACTGAGATAATCGCCAACCGCCATTGAAAACCCATCGGCTAAAAGATTGGAAAAGCCCAATATAAGAATCGCTTGAAACCCTAGATGCCCACCAACTGCTCCTGCCACCACGGCAAAGGTCGTCACAATACCATCCATGCCACCATAAACAATGGACTTTGCATAATGTCTAATAACCATAGCCTCTCCTTTTTAATAATGATTCTAAATAATAGTTGCTCACATTATACTATAAAGACAGACAAATATCAATCTAAACACATATAAAAAAGATGATCTAAGACCATCTTTTTTATATATCCCCGTTTAAGATAGGCGCCTACGCCAACGGTAATAATCTATCGTTAATATGAGCTTGTTTTTTAAGGGATAGTCGTGCTGAATAAAGCGTGCACTCTGCCAAAAATGCTTGATGCCTTTTGTCTTCCAGTTTGAGGCAACCAAAAATTGCCCTCTACTGCGTTCTTCTTGCTCTTTATCTTTATAGAAAAATTTACAAATCTTTGCCAGACGTATCGTAGGCTGAAAATGATTTTCCTCTGTATAAGGTTCGGTCGCAATATTGATAAGACCACCCCTCAATAACTCTTGCCAAGAACCTCTATGTTGGTAAAAATACTGTCTCATAGGAGCTTGAAGGTCTCTTGGTAACTGGAGAGTACGATGGTGACCATTTAGCTCTTCCACTTCAATATAAAAGTAAATCTTACGTTTTGCCATCGGCTTGCCAACTCTTTCATCAAATTCGTCCTAGATTCCTTTTTATCTCCGTCATACTATTATACCACATATAGGACTTTCTGGACGTCAGTCATTGGTCTTAAAAAACCAGCTATCTGCTGGTTTTAACCTAAGACAAGAGCATCATCTGTCAACTCTTGACCACTATTTTGATGAAATAGATCCATAAGCTCTGCCACACTCAAGTTTTTCTTAGCTTCTCCTGAGATATCAACAACAATCTTACCATGATAAAGCATCACCAAGCGGTTGCCATACTCGATAGCATGCTCCATATTATGCGTAATCATAAGGCTAGTCAATGATTGCTCTTCGATAACACGACGTGTTAGATTCATGACCATATCACTTGTCTTTGGATCAAGTGCTGCTGTGTGTTCGTCTAGTAAAAGGACTTTAGGACGAACCAAGGTTGCCATTGACAACGTCAAGGCTTGACGCTGACCCCCTGATAAAAAGGCGGCATCTGTTCGCAGACGATTTTCAAGCCCCAATCCCAAATCACTAAGCACCTCTTTAAAATGCTTACGCTCTTGCTCTGTGATAGATGTTTTGAAAAAGCTACGCTTTTGCCCTCGACGATAGGCGATTGCCATATTTTCTTCAATAGTAAGATTGGTGGCTGTCCCCATACGCGGATCCTGGAACACACGGCTGATGACCTTAGCGCGTTTTTCAACAGAGTCTTTCTTGATAGATTGCCCTTCTAAGAAAATATCTCCCTCATCAACACTGACAACCCCAGAAATACTATTTAAAAGAGTTGATTTTCCTGCACCATTGCCTCCAATAACAGAGATGAAATCCCCTTCATTGATAGCCAAATCAAGACCACGTAGGACGTGATTTTCATTGACAGTGCCTTTTTCAAAGGTCTTATGAATACCCGATAATTCTAACAAAGCCATACTATTCACCTTCTTTCCCTAGTGTCTTTGAAGGACGTACGCCCAACTTATCTCTAAGCTCTGGAATATAAAGAATGAGCGCTAAAAGAATCGCCGACACCAATTTAATCATTTGTGCTTCAATATCTGTGGTTAAAATAAAGACAATAATCAAGCGATAAATCACAGAACCAAGCACCAGAGACCACAGGCGTTTGCCAAGAGGGAGATGCTTGATAATCACCTCTGCTAAAATAATTGAGGCAAGACCAATAACGATTGTCCCCACACCCATGTTAAGATCGGCGTAGCCATTATTTTGCGCCAAAAGAGCACCTGATAAAGCAATCAACCCATTGCCTAGCATATATCCAAAAATTTTCATGCGATCAACCTTGATACCATTGGCTTGTCCCATAGCGACATTATCTCCTGTCGCTCTAAGCGCTAGTCCTAGTTGCGTATTCAAGAGCAGATAAAGAACAAAAATAACCAAGGTCACAAAGAAAGCACCAACCACTAAGACAGACGTTGTACGATTAAGCCCTAGTTTCGCTACTGTGGTAACAATCGTCTCATGTGTCGAGAGATAAACATTGGAACTCCCCAAAATCAATAAATTGACAGAGTAAAGCCCTGTTAACGTGATAATCCCTGTCAACAATGCTGGGATTTTCATTTTCGTGTGCATAATACCTGACACCAAACCTGCTAGCATGCCTCCAAGCATCCCTAAAAAGGTCGCTAAAAAGGGATTGATATCGTGCATAATACAAAGCGCACAGATAGCAGCACCCATAGGGAAAGTCCCTTCAGCCGATAAGTCTGCAATATCTAAGATACGAAACGTTATAAAGACACCGATAGCCATAATGGACCACAAAAGTCCTTGTGATAAACCTGATAAGATAATATCTAACATAATCTTCCTCTACTTACTTGTAATTGCGCTAAGGTCAATACCTAGCTCCTTAGCCATTTCTTTGTTAACAACAACATTAACATCTGCTGGGTACTCAGCTGGTAGCTCTGAGGGTTTGGCACCATTCAAAAGCTTAATAGCCATCTTAGCTGTCTGACGCCCCAAGCTCTCATAGTCAGCCCCATAAGTAAACAAGACACCTTGCTCAACAACATCAGCAGAACCCCCAATAACTGGAATCTTCATCTCCTTTGACAGTGCCGTAACGAGATTGATCGAACTTACAATGGTATTGTCTGTCGGGATAAAGAGCGCCTCACTTTTAGACATGAGGCTTTTAGCCGTATCTTGAACGTCATTAGTCGATGAGATACCTTTGACAATTGTCTTGATACCAGCTTGCTTAAAGCGCTTCTTAGCCTCCTCGACCTGTACTTCAGAGTTACGCTCACTAGTCGTGTACATGATGCCTACCGTCTTAATATCTGGTAGTACTTCTTGCAGTAACTCGACTTGCTTTTTGATAGGAGTCATATCACTAGTTCCTGTGGCAATACCTCCTGGTTGCTTCATCGTCTTTACAAGACTAGCCGATATAGGGTCTGTCACATCTGTAAAGAGAATCGGTGTTTCTGTTGATAAGCTCGCCAAAGACTGCGCTGCTGTTGTCGCAATCCCCAAGACCAAATCATTTTGACGAATGAGTTTTTCTGAAATGGCTTGAAGATTGGATTGGTCTCCTTGAGCATTTTTATAGTCAATAACAATGTTTTGACCATCAACATAACCTTCTTTGGCTAACTCATCGATAAACCCTTCTCTAGAAGCACTCAAAGAAGGGTGCTCAACATACTGTAAAATACCGATATGCTTTGCATCAGGGTCAGCTGTTGACTGACTTTTTGAGGTAGTCGAACAAGCACTTAAAACCAGTAATGCCAAGCTTATAGCTACTATTTTTTTCAAAAAACGTACCATGCTTTTTTCCTTATCTTTCTATTAAAAAACCAGCTCAGTATTCTCTACTAGCTGGGTAACAAACTATATCTTGTTAGAAAATGACCGCTAGTTAGATGAATACTATCTAATCAGCTAATCATCACGAAAAAGCTTTAGCTTCATAGATACAAAATCATAGGACATTTGTATCTAAAGCTACAAACGTCTATCTAGAGAAACTAAAGTAATAATAAGTTGCAAAGATTAACGATGACGTCTGCATACTTTTTCCTTTCTTTTAGAGCTTTTTATTTAATATCATTACTAATATACCTTTATTTACAAGGCTTGTCAATAGCTTTCTCCCATAAGCTACCATTTTATTGGCGCTTTTAATCAATAGATACATGCTGTTGACATCAAAAAAAGACCTTGTAAACAAGGTCTAAAGAACACAACTACATCATACCACCCATCATTGAGGGATCCATTGGAGGCATAGCTGGTGCAGCTGGTTCTGGTTGATCTGCAACAACAGCTTCTGTTGTCAAGATAAGGCTGGCTACAGAAGCAGCATTTTGAAGGGCAGAGCGTGTCACTTTGACAGGGTCAATGATACCTTCTTTGACCATATCGACCCACTCACCATTAGCAGCATTAAAGCCTGTACCTACTTGACTATTTTTCAAGCGATCAATGATAACAGAACCTTCATAACCAGCATTGTAGGCAATTTGACGCACAGGCTCTTCAAGAGCACGTAGGACAATATTGCGACCAGTCGCTTCATCACCATCCAAATCAAGAGAGGCTACCTTAGCCATTACATTGACAAGAGCGGTACCACCACCAGCGACGATACCTTCTTCAACAGCGGCACGTGTCGCATTGAGAGCATCTTCGATACGTAGTTTCATCTCTTTGAGTTCTGTTTCTGTGGCTGCTCCCACTTTAACAACAGCAACACCACCAGAAAGTTTTGCGAGACGCTCTTGTAATTTTTCACGGTCAAAGTCAGATGTCGTTGTCTCAACTTGTGCTTTGATCAGATTGATACGATTGCTAATTGCTGCTGTATCGCCAGCACCTTCTACAATCACAGTGCTATCTTTATCTACTGTAACCTTAGCTGCTTGACCTAGCACTGCCATTGTCGCATCTTTAAGCTCAAGACCAAGGTCTTCTGTAATAACAGTACCACCTGTCAAGATAGCAATATCTTCTAGCATCGCTTTACGACGGTCACCAAAACCAGGAGCTTTAACAGCTACAACATTGAAAGTACCACGAATTTTATTGAGAACAAGTGTTGGAAGTGCTTCGCCATCCACATCGTCTGCAATAATCAACAACGGACGGTTTGTCTTAAGGATTTCCTCTAATAGTGGCAATAATTCTTGGATATTTGATACTTTTTTATCTGTGATAAGGATGTATGGATTTTCAAGGTCAGCAACCATTTTTTCGTTGTCTGTCACCATGTATTGTGACAAATAACCACGGTCAAACTGCATACCCTCTACAACATCAAGCTCAGTCTCCATACCACGAGATTCTTCGATAGTAATCACACCGTCATTACCAACTTTTTCCATAGCTTCACTGATGTACTCACCGACTTTTTCAGAGCGTGATGACACAGCAGCTACTTGAGCGATGGCTTCCTTACCAGAAACAGGCTGCGCAATAGCTTTCAATTCTGAAACAGCAGCTGAAACAGCTAGCTCAATACCACGACGAATACCGATTGGGTTAGCACCTGCTGTGACATTTTTAAGCCCTTCACGGACGATAGCTTGTGTCAAAACAGTCGCTGTGGTCGTTCCATCACCAGCAATATCATTAGTCTTAGAAGCTACTTCTGAAACCAATTTGGCACCCATATTTTCAAAATGGTCTTCCAACTCGATTTCCTTTGCAATCGTTACACCATCATTGGTAATCAATGGTGAACCAAATGATTTTTCAAGAACCACGTTACGCCCTTTAGGACCAAGAGTTACTTTGACTGTATCTGCTAAGACATCAACACCACGAACCATTGCTGTACGGGCATCTGCTGAAAATTTAATATCTTTTGCCATAATCTTACCTCACTTACTTGATATCTCTACTTATGCTTGAATTGCCAAAATCTCAGCTTCGCGGACGATGACAAGTGTCTCTTCACCGTCTTTGACCTCAACACCTGCGTAAGCCTCAAAAACGACCGTGTCACCAACAGCTACGCTAGGGGCAACTACATCACCATTTAATGTCAATGTTCCACCACCAACGGCAACAACAGTTGCTGTTTTTGTCTTATCATCACCAGCACCTGCCAAAACAAAACCACCGATTGTTTGCTCTTTTTCCTCATTGACACGAAGGACCACACGGTCTCCTAATGGTTTCAACATAAAAATACCTCCATAAATCATCTCTTTTAGCACTCGTTGTTATAGAGTGCTAATCTATGTTTCTATTGTATCACTTGGTCAAAAATAGTCAAGAAAAAAGTTCATTTCTATTTTCCACTTCTAATAGTATCTCTAATAGGCTAACAATCAACTCTCCCTTTCAAATGCCAACAGTGTATTCTGAAAAATAGCGTCACGCGCTTCTTTATCTAAATCCACATAATAAGCATAAAAAATATCAGTCAACAATAACATAGGAAACTGAGGTGAAATCATTCTCCCCTGTGATAATGTGTCCTTAATCGCTACGGCAATCAACTCATGGCAGACCTCACGTAGGCTTTCTTTATTATTGGCTGTCAATAAAACTGTCTTGGCTTGTGAGTTTTTGGCCTTTTTCAAAGCTTCAATAACACAACTAGTCTCTCCTGACAAGGAAATACCAATCACTAAGCAACTACTATCTATCAAGACCTGGTTCATCCCTATCATATGCTCATCTACCATCGCCTCACAAATCATGCCTAGCCGCATAAAGCGCCATTTTAGCTCCTGAGCAACCAAGCCCGAACTACCCTTACCATAAATATAAACCCGCTTAGCTCTATCTAAGAGTTTACCCACACGTAAAAACTGAGCTTCATCAATTAAAGAATAAGTCTTTTTTAGTAATTCACCATAATCTTGCAAGACTTGCTTGGTCAAGGTTCTATTTAAAATAGGCTTGTCGTGTTCATACTCTTGATAAGCGTAAATAAATTGCCGATAGCCACTAAAACCACATTTCTTAGCGAAACGTGTCAAAGAAGGAAGAGATACATGCAAGCGCTCTGAGACATGTCTTGCAGAAAAATCTCTGTCCGCTACCTCATCCAAAAAATAATCAGCCACTTCCCTCTCAACAGGCGTCAGCTCACCATAGACCGACTCGATGAGAGGAATAACATTTTTTTCTAATTTTTCCATACCCATTCCCCTTTATCACTACTCCTTTTAAGTCTAACACGTTTAAAACTATTTTCAAGCTATAAGTGATTTTTAGTTACTAGTTTTATCACTATAAAAAATCGCCCCGCTAATAGCGGGACGATACTAAAGCTAACACTTAATCCTATGACAAGATAAGCATTTAGTAGGCACTAAACGGTCTCTTCTTTTTTCTGATACGTTTCTGGTAAACTCATCACCATCAATAGATAGATGACTGGGATAGCAAAATAGAAGATATTGGACGCCCAATAGCCAAAGTGACCATAGATATAGCTCCAAGCAAAGTTTAAAATCGTGTAGAGACCGTATGTGATACCCCAGATGATACCAAACATCAACGTCGCTTTTTGAGGATTCATGCTAGGCAGTTCGTGAGGGATATTGAGATAAACCGCATATTGGTAAAAAATGAGGAAACCTGTCACGAAAAAGAAGAAGTAACCTAACAAACTTGAGTGCAAAATCGCAATACTATAGACCCCTGCAATCATCATGACCAAAGCGCCAATACCCAATTGTAATAAATAAGGTTTGCGCTCACGATTGACAGGTACTTTCAAACGAATAAGGGTCCCTAAAATACCACCACCTGAAACTGCACAGATCATATAACCTGCGACAAAAAAGTCTGGAAATTCCTTGGCTAGTTGACCAGGAATACTGTTTAGCGACATAACATAAAGAATGAGAAAAGCACTAAAGCCAATCGCAAAACGCCAAACAAATGGGTCTTTAAGGGCTTGAGCGTAAGAATAGGCCTCTTCTTGACGACTTGCTTGACTACCTGTCTCAAAATCCTGCGCCTTAACAAACCAAATAATAAAGGTCAAAATGGCTACCAAAGCCACACATGATAAGGTCACACGCCAGTCAGAACGTAGCAAGTCTGGCCACAAAACAAAGGCAATCGCAATAAGAAATGCTCCAATATTATAACTCGCTGTAATCAAAGAAGAATACACGATTTTCTTATCTGGAGACACAAAACGAACCACAATGGGATTCATATACACCATGACCATAGAGCCACCAATAGCCATCACCATACGTGCTACAATATAAAACCAATAACTAGGCATCCAGGCAGCCACCAAGGCAAAACATAGTAGCCCAATCGCAATTTGTGCCGCATGACGCATCCCAAACTTAACAAGCACAATAGCTGCAAGGAAATTGGCAATCACACGCGCCACAGTAATGGTATAATTGACCATTTCCGAAATACTAGGATCAACACCCTTATCACCAAAGAAAGTCGCAACCACTTCGGCACCTAAGTTGGACCCTCCTACCCAGCTTGCTGCAAAGGTGATATAGGCAGTCAACAGGGTATAAAACATGATAATACCCGTTTGAGATGAGATTGATTTCTTTGTCATAAATCTCTCACTCCTTTTCAAATAATAATTTTAGATAGCGCTTTCAATTTGTATAATATCATCTTCCTAAAGCATTGTCAAAAAAGAGCTCTTGTTATTTTTTTCCCAATATAAGTGAGAAAACGCACAAATTAAAAACGCTTACAAAATGCTAACCTCAAAAAAAGACAAGGCTAGATAAAACCTTGTCCCTTTTAAATTAAACAATTGTAAAGGTCAACTGATTACGACTAAGACCTACTTTCAAGGTCTGATGACTTGACAGTTCTCCAGATAGCAATAACTCTGCCAACTTATCCTCAAGCTCTGTCTGTAAGGTGCGACGTAACGGTCTAGCCCCCATCTCAACATCATACCCCTGGCTCGCTAAAAATTTAAGAGCCGATGGCTGAATTTTCAAATTAATATCTTGCTTAGCTAGTGTAGCAATGAGTGGTTTAACCATGATTTTAACAATCTCACGCATATTGTCCTCTGTCAGACTATGAAAGACAAGCTGCTCATCAATACGATTGATAAACTCTGGACGATAGGTCTCCTTAACTGCCTCTAAAATGCGCGATTTCATCGCTTTATAGTCTGTATGAACCGCCTGTGTCCCAAATCCAACCGTTTTCTCATCACGTAGTGCTGTCGCCCCTAGATTACTTGTCATGATAATCAAGGTGTTTGAAAAATCAACCTTACGACCACGGCTGTCCGTCAAAACGCCATCATCTAGGACCTGCAACAAGACATTGAAAATGTCAGGGTGAGCTTTTTCGACTTCATCAAAGAGAAGAACGCTATAAGGTTTGTTTCTTACTTTTTCAGTCAATTCGCCTCCCTCTTCATAGCCAACATAGCCTGGAGGAGCACCATTAAGGCGGCTAGCCGCGAATTTTTCCATATACTCCGACATATCAAAGCGAATCAATGCTGACTCATCATCAAAGAGTAACTCTGCCAAAGCTTTGGCAAGCTCTGTCTTTCCAACCCCAGTAGGGCCTAAAAACATAAACGAACCAATCGGACGCTTACCTGTACGAATACCTGAGCGATTACGACGAATCGCACGACTGATGCTAGACACCGCCTCATCTTGACCAATGACACGCTTGTGGAGTTCTGCTTCTAAAGTCAGATAGCGCTTATTGTCCGCTTGAGTCATCTTCTCGACAGGGATACCTGATAAGTTACTCAAAGTTTTTAGAATATGCTCTGCCTTTATCTCACGTGGTTTTAGCTTTGTTCCTTTTTTAGAGTGTTTGAGTAAACGACTGACCAAGTCCATATCTTGTTGTAAAATAGCTTCATCAACAGAAGTAAGAAAAGCTTCCTTGTCTTTTTTGACCATCATCTGCACGCTAGCACTAGCCTCATCTAGCAAATCAATAGCCGAATCAGGTAGCTGCTTACTCGTCAAATAACGATGAGCGCTATCTACAGCTGTACGGATAGCTTCATCTGAAATAATCACGTGATGGAAGGTTTCATAGGCCTCTTTCAAGCCCTGCAAAATCTCATAAGCCTCATCAACACTAGGTTCTTCAATCAAAATCTTGGCAAAACGACGAGATAGAGCCGCATCTTTTTCAATATGTTTTTGATACTCTTCTTGCGTTGTAGCGCCAACTGTCCGCAAGCTCCCTCGTGCTAGAGCTGGCTTTAGGATATTTGCCGCATCCAAAGTGCTATCGATACCACTTCCAGATCCCATAATCGTATGCAATTCATCGATAAAGAGAATAATGTGCCCGTCCTCTTCAATATCAGCAATAATCTGGTTCATACGTTCTTCAAAGTCACCACGAAAACGTGTCCCTGCAACGACACTCATCATATCAAGCTCTAAGACACGCATATCACGTAGTTCATATGGAATCTCACCTGCTGCGATACGCTGAGCAAGACCATAAGCTAAAGCCGTCTTACCGACACCTGCATCACCTACTAGGACAGGATTATTTTTAGTTTTGCGACTAAGTACTTGCACCATACGGCTGATTTCCTTATCACGTCCTACGACTTTCTCCAATCGCCCTTCTTGCGCTAGAGCCGTCAAATCACGTGTAAAATCTTCCAGATCACCTGCTGTACTTTGCGGACGCATCATATCAGAGAAATTAGCACCTGATTTAGCAGACTTGGGATTACGAAGGGCATAAATCGCCTTGATATCATCTTTACTAAACCCTGCATGACGCTCCAACGACTTCCGAAGATCCAACAGGCGTAAGGAATCTCCCTCGTCTTTGTACTTAAAGCCAGCCATCTCCAAGAGACGCGTCGCCAACAAATCTTTATTGACCAACATCGCCAGAAGGACATGCTCTGTCCCAATATCTTTAGCACCAGTGACCTGTGACATCTTCTCTGCCATATCTAATACTTCAACTAAGGCTTTAGACTGTGGACGAAATGTTACAGACACATTATCCTCTGGCACTTGATTCATCGCTAAAATAGCTGCCGCTTCGTACTCTTCTAGGGCAATTTTATCTTCGTATTCGACAAAGGTCAATCCAGCAACAGACTCACGAATACCAACCATGGCTAAAAGGACATGCCAAGTCTCCAAGTACTCGCTCCCATAGCGAGCCGCCTCGTACTGAGCCAAACTAAATACTTCTTGTAATTTATATGAATACTCACTCATAGATGAAATCCTTTTCTATCTAATCTCTGCAATAACTTACGCAACATCCGTGCACGAATTTTCGCTGCATCGTCGCCCAAAACATCATCACAAGCACTAACCAATAGCAAATGTGCCTCACGCTCACTAATAACATCATCTTCAAATAACAACTCGATGACATCGGCATATACTTGGTGACTCACCTGCTCTCCAATAGACGCTTGAAGATTACCAAGCAACTGATGCTTATCTGAAAAATGCACCTTGGCAATGCGGATATAGCCACCGCCACCACGCTTACTTTCCACGATATACCCACGGCTCTCGGTAAAGCGTGTCTTAATCACATAATTAATCTGACTAGGCACGACTTGAAAAGTATCTGCTAACAGCGAGCGTTTGATTTCTACGATACCAGATTGCGCCAAAAGGCTTTTTATATAATCTTCAATATTATCTGAAGTATTTTTAGTAACCATTAGCGTCTCCTTTCCAACTTTGACTAATACTGACATTTATTATATCAAAAAACACGCCATTAGGAAACAAAGACCTTATAAAAGTCCTCATTTCCTAGTCTTTAAAGTTGTCAAAATAGTTTATATAAGATAAAATAAAGAAAGTGTTCTGTCTCAAAAACAGACACTATATCAGAAAGGTTATATTATGAAGACGTATTTATTGACCCTCCTTATCGCCATGGTTCCCTTGGTAGAGCTACGAGGAGCTGTCCCATTTGCGATAGCTTTAGGGATTCCTTATTGGCAAGCTCTTATTATTGGCGTTATTGGAAATATGATTCCTGTACCTATTATCTTCTTCTTTGCAAGACGTGTCTTAGAGTGGGGAGCTGATAAGCCTGTTATCGGCAATTTTTTCACTTGGTGTCTTAAAAAAGGACACAGCGGTGGTAAAAAACTAGAAGCAGCTGCAGGAGAGCGTGGTGTCTTTATCGCTTTACTTCTCTTTGTCGGTATTCCAATTCCTGGAACAGGCGCTTGGACAGGAACTTTAGCCGCTAGCATTCTTGACTGGGACTTTAAAAAAAGTGTCATCTCTATTATGCTAGGTGTCGTACTAGCAGGTATTATCATGGGATTTGTGACTCTTTTAGGACTCAATTTCCTCAATTAAACAGTGAAAACGTAGCTTAAAAGCTACGTTTTTCTATGCAATAAGAAAAAGCTCAGATAACTGAGCTTTTAATTTAGTTTTCAAGGGCAGCAGCCATTGTAGCAGCAACTTCTGCTTCAAAATCATTAGCTGCTTTTTCGATACCGTCACCTACTTCAAAGCGAACAAAGGCAACTGCCTTAGCGTTGATAGACTCAAGGTAAGCTTCAACTGTCTTGCTGTCGTCCATGATATAGACTTGCGCAAGAAGTGTGTAAGCTTGGTCAATTTGTGTATTATCAAGCATAAAGCGTGACATTTTCCCTGGAATGATTTTGTCCCAGATTTTTTCTGGTTTGCCTTCTGCCGCCAATTCAGCCTTGATAGCTTCTTCAGCTTGAGCGATAACGTCGTCTGTCAATTCAGCTTTAGAACCATATTGCAAGAATGGAAGTGCTGGTTTACCAACCATAGCACGACTTTCATTGTCTTGCTCGATTTTGTGGTTCAATTGTGCCAATTCATCTTTAACAAATTGTGCATCCAACTCTTCATAAGAAAGAACAGTAGGTTTCATAGCAGCGATATGCATTGCCACTTGTTTAGCAGTTGCTTCTTCACTACCTTCAAGAACAGCTACAACACCGATACGTCCACCATTGTGTTGGTAAGCACCAAAGACTTGCTCATCAGTCTTTTCAACAAGCGCAAAACGACGGAATGAGATCTTTTCTCCGATAGTTGCTGTTGCTGTCACAAAAGCTTGTTCCAATGTTTCACCAGAAGCTGTTGTCAATGCAAGTGCTTCTGCATCATTGGCTGGTTGACCTTCTGCGATAACTTTAGCTGCTTCATTAACTAGAGCTACAAATTGATCATTTTTAGCAACGAAGTCTGTTTCAGAATTAACCTCAACAACAGCTGCAACATTGCCATTAACGTAAACGCCTGTCAACCCTTCAGCAGCTACACGGTCAGCTTTCTTAGCTGCTTTAGCCATTCCTTTTTCACGCAAAAGTTCAATCGCTTTTTCGATATCACCTTCTGTTTCAACCAATGCTTTTTTGGCGTCCATGACACCAGCACCAGATTTTTCACGCAATTCTTTAACAAGTTTAGCTGTGATTTCTGCCATTTTAAATGTCTCCTATGTATTTATTATGAGGATTCCCTCGTTAATCACTTATTTAAAAAAACGAGACAGAGCGGTTTGCATCTGCCCCGTTATACCCTATTCGTTGTCAATGATATTGACAACATCTTTACAGGAGTGTCAACCTTGTAAAGGCTGGACTTAGTTATTTGAAGATTCAACTACTTCAACGATTTCTTCAATTGAATCTGCTTCTGCAGCTTCTTCAAAGACAACATCTGAATCTTCACCTTGACGACCTTCGATAACAGCGTCAGCCAATTTAGATGTAATCAACTTAACGGCACGAATAGCATCGTCATTTGCTGGGATGATAACATCGATATCATCTGGATCAGCATTTGTATCAACCATAGCTACGATTGGGATACCAAGTTTTTTCGCTTCTTTTACAGCGATTTGTTCTTTATGTGGGTCAACAATGTAAATCACATCTGGGATACGTGGCATATCTTCGATACCACCCAAGAATTTTTCAAGACGTGCACGTTGTTTGTTAAGAAGAGCAACTTCTTTCTTAGGAAGAACATCAAATGTACCATCTTCTTCCATTTGTTTGATTTCTTTCAAACGAGCGATACGTTTTTGGATAGTGTCCCAGTTAGTCAATGTTCCACCCAACCAACGATGGTTGATAAAGTATTGACCAGCACGTGTAGCTTCTTCAGCAATTGCTTCAGCAGCTTGTTTTTTAGTCCCTACAAAAAGGATAACCGCATCGTTAGCTGCTGCATCACGTACAAAATCGTAAGCTTGATCAGCCAATTTTACAGTTTGTTGAAGGTCAATGACGTGGATACCGTTACGCTCTGTAAAGATGTACTTAGCCATCTTAGGGTTCCAGCGACGTGTTTGGTGACCAAAGTGAACACCCGCTTCAAGAAGTTGTTTCATTGAAATTACTGCCATGAGTAAATTCTCCTTTATAAAATGTTTTTTGTGGCTTACGCCAACCTCTCTCAAACGTCAACTCGCAGCCCCACCGTTTGGCAACAGGACCACAATTAGTCTAAGATGAGTATTTGTCACTAGTAGCAACCCTTTCATTATAGCAGATAATTGACCTCTTGACAAGAAAAGTCTTTGAAAGAATGCTGATGACTATCCTAAAATAAGATATTCTCCAAATTCACCCCTTGACAAGAGCCTTTTTTTAATATAAAATATTATCTGTTATGGCGGTATAGCCAAGTGGTAAGGCACGGCTCTGCAAAAGCTTGATCGTCGGTTCAAATCCGTCTACCGCCTTAGTTAGCACTTCATTTTTGAAGTGCTTTTTTGCCTTTACAGCTCTATTCTCCTGTGATATACTATCTCAAAAAGGAGAATGCCTATGAAAAAACTAACAACAGGCAGTCATATACGTGTTCTAAGCCCCTCTTCCTCGATTGAACGTATTGGCGGCTTTAATGCCAACCTTTCTGCTAAGGTAGCGCTAGAGTCTCTAGGGTTTAAAGTGTCCTTTTCACACCATTATTTTGAAAATGATATCCTAGAGTCTGCCTCTATCAAAAGTCGCATCGAGGATTTACATGAGGCTTTTTCTGATGATAATATCGATGCTATCTTGGCTACTATCGGTGGCTTTAACTCCAATGAACTGTTACCTTACCTAGATTATCAGCTTATCGCTGACCATCCTAAAATCATCTGTGGCTACTCTGACTCGACCGCTTTTTTAAACGCTATTTACGCCAAAACAGGTATGCCAACCTATATGGGACCATCTTATTCTAGCTTTAAGATGAAAGAAGGGCAAGATTATCAAACAAAGGCTTGGCTAAACGCTATGACATCATCTACTTATAGCTTAGAACCTAGTCCAGCATACTCTAGTGATCCTTGGTATGATGAGAGCCTGCCACGCCAATTTTTCAAGACAAATTGGAGCGTTTATACGCATGGCACGGCTCAGGGAACTATCATTGGTGGTAATCTATCCACCTTCGGTCTTTTACGTGGGACACCTTATGCACCTCACCCTAAAGACTATGTCCTCTTTTTAGAAGAAGCCGAAGAAGATAATTACTATGACTTTGATCGCCATTTAGCTGCTCTATTACAAGCTTATCCTGAGCCCAAGGCTGTACTTATAGGGCGTTTTCCAAAAGAATGTGGCATGACCGCAGATATTTTTGACTACATCCTATCAAAACACCCTATTTTACAAACCGTTCCTGTTCTTTATGACTTAGATTTTGCTCACACCCAACCTCTCTTTACTATTACTATTGGAGCTCAACTAAGTCTTGATACCCACACAATGACCTTAACCGTCACTGAAAATTAAAACCTCACCGAAAGCTTAATTGAACGGCTCCCTGTCAAGTAGACAGTCAAATAATAAAAGATATTAAGCAACC
>NZ_JBLBUC010000003.1:0-136204 GCF_047290665.1 Streptococcus lishijunsis
CTACTGCTTTTTGACCTTCTTCGTTGGCTTTAGCCACTCGCTCTGCTTCTGCTTTATTCTCTGCATCAATTTGAGCGTTTTGTGCTTCGGCTTGAGCGATGGCTTGTGTGTTTGCGTTAGCTTTAGCTGTCGCATCTTCTACGGCTTGCGTTTGACTAGCCAGATCAGCTTGCGCATTAGCTAGTGTATCGTGTGATACTGTCGCTTCTTGATTAACCGTAACACCAGCATTTTGAGCCTCGCTAACTGCTGTATTAAGCGCATCAGAAGTCACGTCTTGCGTTAGAACACCTGTTTGAGTACCTGCCTGACTAGCCACTTCAGTTGATGCACTAGAAGCCTGACCTTGCGCTTCAACAAGGTTGGTTGCTGGATTAGCTGTCGTTGTCACAACTGGTGTTGTGTCAGTAGTAACAGTTACCTCGTCAGCTGATGCGGTACTAGCTGTACCTACCGCTAACGCTCCAGCTAACGCAATCCCACTTACAAGACCGAATGCTTTTGACCTACGGAAAAATCCGTGACCTTTTGTTTCAGCAATATTGTGTTTCATATATAAAATTCTCCTAAAAAATAAACTATAGTTTGTTGACAATGAAAAAGAGCAACTCTTTAGACGGCGCTCTAATCCTCTTATGATTCATTACTTAACTCCCTTTTTTAATAACAGCTCTTTGTAAATCACTTTAATTCTAACTTTAGCCCATTGATAATAAGTTCCTGTTACATCACCTCTAGCGTAGCTTTTATCATACACTTTCCTGATTTCTGATAAAGCTTCCTTTTGACAAAGATTGATAGTAACTAGACTTCCAAAATAGATGCCACTAGCATTCCATTTAAAGCGATTTACAATACGTTCATACTCTCTCTTATAGTATTTTGCTTTCTCTAAATCATAGCTACCTCCTTTTTTACCGATATATTCCATTTAACAATCCTTTCTAAATTCCCTCGTTTATTTCTGATATATGAACTTTGAAGCTTCTTCCCTGGTAATAAAGCGTTGCTTTACCAGTCGAAGAGCTATCTGATCTCATCATTGTTTTGACAATATCAAGAATTTCAAGACCAATGTGGTTTTGTAATTCTTTTTCTGTAAGACTCATAATAACTCCTTTTTAATGATATAGTTTTTTAATGACTTTATTGTTAGCTCTAATGCTATTATCAACTTCTAAAGCATACAAATTTTTTTCAACCTTATCGCCTCTAACTATAACCAGTGTATAAGCATGATCTAATTGATAGGTTGATACTAGCCGCTGACCTTCTTTTGAGTTAACATCAATATAAAAAGTTGTAATATCTGACTTTTGACCTGCCTTAATGACATCTTGTTTTGCTGCCTGACAATACGGACACGACTTTTTATAAAAAACTAGATTGTAGTTTCTATTAGAAACATCAAGCGCCTGTTTAGCAGTTAAGTGTGTGTCGTAATTTCTGCCCACTTGATACATCTCATTAAACGTATAAATAGTCGTTGCTACTGATACAATTACTACACCAGTCGTTATGCCTATACCAGTCTTTTTTAAAATGGATTTTATATCTATAATCATCACCTCACATAAGTTAATGTATCTAAAGAGGCAAGAGAGCTTTATTAAGAGATTTTGTAAAAAGGAAAATATAAGGAGATCTATAACAAATAATAACCAAATCTCTTGCCTCTTTAGATACACTAACAATATAAAAAAGCTATTGAATATCAATAGCTTTATAATCTATCTGTTTTACCATACTTTTCTAACTCATATTTAATCCTAGCTAATTCAAACAAAAAGGCTAGTCTAAAATTAATAACTTTACCTCTTAATCGTTTATCATCTTTTATAGACTGATAACAATACCAATAAACACCATCTGTTTCTAACATGTCAAATAAATGTTCAATAGATACAACTTTAGCCTTTACAACACCACTAGACATACTACCAGCTAGACTAGAATGTAAGCCGTTATAGACATGTAACAAGTCTAACTCTTTATAATAATAAGCTTCATGATTACCGTTTTGCTTAAATCCTGTTTTTCGAATATCGAAAAAACTCTTTAATAACGACTTGGGTTTCCAAGTTGATATATAAGTTTGTTCGTTTAGAGTAAACTCTTTTTCTTCACCTGTATCTTTTAAAGATACTATTAAGTTACCTTTCCAATCAAAACTTTCAGGAAACAAAAATTGATGCCACTCATTATCATAAACAGCATTTAACTTAGCGCTGCTAGCTAAATCAATTTTGACTAAAGACATCACATACGATAGCAGCTCTATATCATCAAATGTCGTCCTTTCTGGATAATCAAAACAAGTAAAAGCATGCTTAAATCTACTTCTAGCCCTATTCAATTGACACATATTACTAACGTCCTCTTTGTTCATTTTTCCTAGATAATAATTAGAAGTTGTTATGTTGATGAGAAATTGTTTCCACTTTTTCCACTGTTTCATAAAATAAATATAGCATATTTTTCTTAATGGCAACAGTGAAAGGATAAACATAAAAAATTTCATCTAATTGTCTACAACATTCTAGATAATCCCCATGCCAAAAACATTTATAAAACTTTATCAATTGATTCATGTAATCTAGCGGACATTCTTTCAACAAGTCATCTTGATAAACTTTTATTTTCCCATATTTAAGAAGATGATAAAGATTCTTTAAACACTTTAACGCGGTTTCTTGCATTTCAAGTGTTTTATTCTCATCTAAATTACGGCTCATATTATCAATCTCTAAAGAAAATAAGCCTAAAAAATAATCTTTGACCTCTATGACATCAAGTTGATACTTTTCTCGCTTGTTAAACATAAAATAAACCTCCCTCTAGATGATCATTTATCTTATCAATCAATCGCTCAGCATCTGCCATAAAGCCAGCTTTGCCATTTAGATATTCTTTGTTCCAAGCGCCATTTATACGACACTTGCCTTTAGTTAAAACTTTAAATTCTCGACCTCTAAAGTGACTAGTAAAGTTACCTGTAGCATCTACATAAGCGTATAAATAAACGTCACCATTTTCATAGCCTTCTAAAAGATCATGCTCTTTAAAATATGCTAAATAGTTATCAAGCATTACTTGTTTAGCTTTTTGTTCTTTTAAGAACCTTTGAGCTACTTTGTGCTTATACATTTTATCTTTATCCCATTTGATAACAGCTATGACTTTAATATCTTTATGGTAAGCTACTAACTCATTATTGCAATAAACATGTAAATCTTGTCGTTTTATCTTTTGATTATAAAATTCAATGACTTTTATATCTTCACGTACAATCTCGTAGTTTTCCATAAACCAATCAAAAGCATCATCTGGAGAAGTACCTAATAAAGCAGCTAGTTTTTCTAAAGAATCATCTCGAATATCAAAATCATTAATAAAATACTCGTTGCTTTTAAAGCTATTGATAATGTCAACGTCTAATTTTAAAATAGCCATTATAATCTCCTATTTTAGGCTTTCAATAATCTTATTACATAGCGTAATAACATCTTTCTTATAAACAAATTTAACCTTGTCATCAAGACTGGCTTTTGGAATCTCTTTAGATTCATAAGAGTGATAAACTTGTTTTACTAAACCGTGTGCAACGTGTGTGTTTAAATCAAGTACCAACAAATCTTTATAAGAGACTACTAACTCACGATCTACTAAAGAAGTATCATCAACAGATGATACTAAATCATCTAACGAGACTTTAAAATATGTTTTCAGCTTAATTAAAAGCTCTAAGCTGGGTATTCGACTACCTGCTTCAAAACGATTATAAGAACTTTCGGTAATACCTAGATACGTTACTAAATCCGACTTAGCAATACCTTTATCTTCACGTAGTTGTTTTAAATTTTTAGCTATATTTTCCATTATAAAATCCCTCAAAACAAAAACTTAATTTTTCAAAACTTTAGATCACATTAAACAAATCAATACCATATAACTTACCTCATCTTACCAAGAGCCCACATTGCAAACAAAAATAAAATAAATTGCATCACAACACAAATAAGGCGAATGACAGGTCTTTCTTCAATAAGCGCACTTTTAAAAATTAAATAAAAAAAGTGAAGTCCTCCAATATATAAAATCGCCCAAAAATAAAACTTTAATAACATATCTTTTTTGTCAAAATAAAAAACCTTGATAATTCAAGGTTTTAAATAGTGGTTAATAAGCACTTTTTTGGAATTCATTCCACATAGCTTGAAACTCTTCTGCATGTTCTCTTATATAAACTGACAAACGTTTCAAATCTCTTGATTTTAAACGACCATCTTTTATCGTTCCATCTAAAAACATAGAAGCTGCTTCAACGCCATTAATGTAAATATGAACATGCGCTCTTTGCTTTTTATGATTATGCTCATTAGTTCTTATTTCAATAGCATACTTTTCAAAATAATTCCTAGGCATTTAGAATCCCCACATAATCACGCCATGTTTCTAACCAATTTGCTTGATTTCTACCAATCTCTTTTTGAGCAAAAATAATATCATAATCAGCTAAATCAATATTTTCAACAACCTCAAGTGTTTTTAAAGAAAATTTGCCAATCAATTCATCTTCATCGTACATCCTAACCACAGGATTCTTAGGATTATTTCTCATATCTTCTTTAGATAACTCGAGAACTGTTTGTCCAAACGATGCTACTTTCTTAATCATGATAAAAACACTCCTTTCGTTTACAATTATATTATACCACAAAAACCTTACTAGCTCTAACTGAAAGCAATCTCTTGCTTTCACTATAAAACTAGTAAAAAAAGCAACAAAACAAGGACGAAACCTCAGCTATTTGCCACTCACTAGTTTTTATCAAAATAAAAAACCTTGATTCCTCAAGGTTAAAACAAATCTATATATTTCATAATTAAGTTATGATACAATTAGAATAATAATTTTAATAGTTGTAACCCTCCTATTTTATAACCTGAAAGCAAACTTTGAATAGATTTAGACTTTTCAGAGTTATCAAAATTTTAGGAGGTCACTTATGACTATTTTAACTATTACTAAAGGATTATTTAAACTAACATTTCTTCTTGTATTTTTCTTAATCAGAAAGTACATTGATTTGTTATACGAATATCATTTAGCTACTGTTGTTTGCACGATTATTATTATCATGTTAAACACATAGTAGTAAGAAGCTAGTTATGTTATAGCTAGCTTCTTTGTATGCTCTTATCTTCGCATACTTTCAGAACATCTCACGACGTACTTACTACCTTCGAGCAAGTCACGAATTTCCATGGCTATCACCCCACAGTCTTTCTCACCTTGACCAATTAGCAAGCTATAAATAGCTCACACACCGCCTGTCCCAAATATCACATTACACGCTCATATCATCGCATCCTATCCCTCTCAAGACCGTCTCGCTACGGGGTGACATTCTTTCTTATCGAGCCTTACGACCCAGCAGTTCTAGTTTTTCGCTCTACACAAGATAACTAGCCAAAACTTTAGTACAGCTATTAAGAACCTCTAAACCACTTGTTTAGTTACTAAACATTATGATATAATAAAGTTAAAAACCCAAAATAACCGAATAAAAATCACAGCTTAGGTAGATGTCTCACCCTTTGCTGGATTTTTGTTCCCTTATACCAAAATAAATAGAGAGGAGAGTTTTATGATAAATAAAGCTAAAATTATCATTTTTATTATTATAATTATTTTAATTACAAAATCAACTCCTGTTTACTAAACAAGCGGATTGGAAGTCCTTAACATGTCTCACTCAACTTGACTTTTATAAGGAAAAAGCGTACAATTAAAGTGTTGAAGTTTAATTGTGTGCGTTTTCCTCGGCATTGCTGAGCGAGAACGTACTTTTTATTTAATTGTCAAAGATCACTATATCTAACTCTTTATAGTGAGTGTTTTTTGCGTAAAATTTTTTATTAACTTATTTTACTATCACTATATCGAGTGGAAGGATTTTCCAATAGATATAAGGAAAGGATTAAGAGAGTGTTAGGAGTTAATCCCTTCTTTATATTTATTAGGAGACTATTTGAAGATGGTAACTCAATTTATAATAACTCTATAACAGTAATTGATGACATTTATAAATTGAAACAAAAATTACTTCATTTTCGTTTTCTTGACTCATATTTTTCTCCATCTTTTAAACATTATCAAACAATCTGTATTAGAGTTTTATTAAACTTGCTAAGATTGTTTGGTATAATAGTTGTATCTCATCGAGATAATTAAATTATATCTCATTGGGATAAGTTTGTCAACTTCTTTTTAGATTTTTTTGAAAGGATTACCATGTTTGCAGAACGTCTGAAAGAGCTTCGCTTAGAAGCTAGATTAACTCAAAAGGAAATAGCAAATCAAATTAAAGTCGGACAAAATTCCTACTCTAATTGGGAAAATGGGAAACGTATTCCTATATTCCCTACTGTTGAAAAGCTAGCAAGCCTTTTTAATGTTTCTCCTGACTATCTACTAGGCAAAACCGACATTAAAGAAAATCTTTCAGAAGAACTATCTGAAAAACAAGTTGATAAAGTCAAAGACAATATCCTGCAAACTTTATCTAAACACTCACACTATCTTTATCAAACCTACGGATTTTCAAAAGACTTGGAAAGTCATCTAAGTGACTTAGAAAATCACATCAGCAATCAACTAAGCAACTTATATTAGATTAATATTAATGTTGAGTGGGTTGTTTGATATAATAACAAATAGATCATTTTAAAACTACTTTTGTTGTTAAATGTATAATACAATTTTTGTTGTTTTTTGTCAATAACTTTTTTAATTTTTAAGGAAGGATAAAAATGTTTGAAAAACGTCTAAAAGAATTGAGATTAGAACATAATCTAACTCAAAAAGAACTAGCAAATAAAATAAACAGCACACAAGCAAGCGTTGGTTTTTGGGAACAAGGTCTCCGAAAACCTAAATACGAATCTATCGAAAAACTCGCTAAAGTCTTTAATGTCAGTCCTGATTATTTATTAGGAAATACCGATACCAAAGAAACAGACAAAGAACTTGAATTATCAATCGACAAAGCTATTGATCGCTCAGTTGCTTATAATGGCAATCCAATTAGTGATAACGACCGATCAGCTATCAAAGATTTTTTAAAGGATTATTTTAAACAAAAAGGAAAGTAGATGGAACTATCGCAAATCGTCAAAGAGACTGAAAATTTCGGTTGTCGCATTTTCTTCCTTAAAAGGTATGAAGAGGATGGACGCTATCTTGAAGAAAAAGGAGAACACTTTATTTTCGTAAATCCTGAGATTTCTGATATTGCTAAAATCAATGTTATATTTCATGAAAGAAAACATTTTATAGACAAGGACACTGATAATCTTTTAAGTCGTGTAGAAACATACCAACACAGAATAGAACATCAAGCTGAAAGAGCACGGATTATAGACTTTATTAATCTCATTAATGAAGAACATCCTATCGATGATTCTTTTAACTACTATGATTATATGAAACATGCTCTTATTCCTGCTAGATATGAAAATATCGTTAAAGAACAGGCTCTAAAACTATATAACTATAACAAAGAAAATGGCAGGATATAAAGGAGATTATTATGGGATTTTTTAATAGAAAAGCAGAAATCAACGAACTTAACAAACAGATTAAAGAACTAGAAGCAAAAATCAAAATACTTAAAAACAATAAAAAGCCATCAAATACAAAAACCTCTTCCGACATTCTTGAACACGTAAATACTAAAAACAATAAAAATTATTTTTCTCAAGATATTGCAACTCTTATCTTTAATGTTTTAAGTTCTAACTCAGATAAAACAGGAAGCCAATTAGTTACATTGATGCAACAATTGTTTGAACGCATGGGCTATCAAACAATTAACAACGACGGATATAACGATAAAGGCGTAGATATTATAGTAAAAAATAACAACAATATCAAATACCTAATCCAATGCAAATCTAACACTGCACAAACTAACACTCAATTTTTAAATCGAGATCAAGTTTCAGCCTGTGCAGGAAAAGTTTTAAGCAATGGATCATATAACTATGATAAATTCATTCTTGTTACTAGCTCTTTTTTCACAAGTAACGCTATTGAGCATTATGAACACGGTGATAAAATTATACTCATTGATAGAATTGGTTTATTGCAACTCCTAAACACCTATTTGCCTAAAGAAACTGCATTTGTTTCTAATACTTTCACTTTTTATCAGGATTTCTCTGGAGAAGACTTCAGAACTCTATTTAAAGAATTCAAAAACAAATCACTTCCCAAAGAAGATTATAAACTTATCCGAAACTATGCCCACAACTGTCCTAAATGTAAATACTCAAAAATGAAATTCCTTATAGCTAAAAGTGGTAAACCTTATTTTAAATGTCTAACTTGTCGAGCCGTATTTTACCGACATTATAAAACAGGTAAATTCAATTATCATAGAACCGAAGATTATTAAAAAAGAGTAACTATTATTTAGTTACTCTTTTCTCTATATAGATCATCCGAACCCGAACTAATTAATATCTGATAAATAGGATTATCTGCATTAATATTATGATAACCATCTACAGACAAACTCTCTGTCTTAGAATCAAAATCACAAAATATATCCATATCTTTTTCGTTATCAAATGTAAAAAACAATGCTACATCATCATCAAATTCGTAAAACTCTTCCCAAGTATTGATTTTATTAACAGCAGCAATGGTATCGTCTATTTTAGACTCATAATCGCTTGATTCATACTCTTCATCCCAATAATAACCTACCGAAAGAGTATAACTTTCAGCTCCTTCTGTATCAATACCCTTCTTTTCTAGCTCTACTTTTCTATCTCCAACAGCTTTCCAGCTAAATGTGTTTCTGCTTATCTCCACATCTGCAACACTACTCTTATATGTGCCTAAAAAACGTTTTTCAAAATCATCTACTACTCTATCGCTTGCATCTCTAAAAGCTTGAAGTAACTCTTTTTGTTTATTTTCCTTTTCTTGAACAGCTTTCTTTAAATCATTATACAAATCGCTATCTTTCTTTACGAAATGAATAGTATCATCGTCACTTGTTATTGTCAGAATATCACCATCAACTTTATAAGTGCCTGTTTCACTTCCAAGATGAAGTGTGCCATTATCCTTATTAACACTTCCTACACGCTTTTCATCACCATCTGTAATTGTAAATTTATCACCCTCAAACTCATAGTAGGCATCTTTTACATAGCCGACATAATGACCATCTTTTTCCTCTATTTCATGATACGTCCCAGTAAGCCCTCCAGAACAAGCAGATAAAATGATCAAAGAGAACAAAGCTATTACTAAACCTAGCAATTTTCTTCTCATACAAAACCTCCGACTGACTAATTCATTATAAGTGTATCATCATATTACTTATAAATCAATATGCACTCCTTAATTCATCCCAAGCCCAATTTATTTTTTTCATAATTTTATCAGCATCAGGATCTAGTGATACATCAGGATGATAATTTTTAGACAGTAGTTTATATTTCGTTTTAATCTGATTCATAGGCATAGAACGCTTAACCCCCAAAATAACATAAGGATCTTTACTGTCCCAACGATTTTGAGATTGCGTATTTTTATAAGACAACCTTTCATAATCGGTGTCAGTCCTATCTTCTCTAGTCTCTCGTTCCTTAACTTTAGGTTTGTCGCTGTAGGTTAAACCAAAAATAACTCCACCAACTAATAAACCTATTGTCAAAAATAACAAAAAGTTAGTCAAAAACAACCATAAGACAAAAACGACACCAATAAAATAGAAGATACCCCTAAACGTCCATATAAATTTTCCTAAAAACCACAACACCGTAGCAATTATCAAAAATGTAAAAAACGACATGATAACCTCCTACTAGACCTTAAATTGTCTATATCTCAACATCTTGATTTTCTTTGAAAAGCTCTCCTACCTAGAAGTTAAGAACTCCCTCAAACCTAAAATATCTCTATTTGAGAATCTACCAACTACTCTAATTTCAATTTCATTTTCATTAACAGTTATACTTTGTATTGTATCAACCCACGAAGGTTTAGTAAGACCAGCTCTTAACCAATCTTTTATCTCATAATACTTTGATTTAATATATTCTGATTTATTTTCAAATTGACTAGTAATCTTATAAAACGTTATTTTCTCACCATTTAGTTTCACAACTACTACAGGACGCGTTTTAGAACCGCTATTGTCATGATAAGTCACTAAAGCATAACCTACTGTAAACTCACTAACACCTCTCATCAATACTCCTCATCAAATAAAAATGCAACATCTTTAGAATTACTCATATCTAAATGCCTAGCATTTTTTTCTGCTATATCTCCAATCTCCTTAATAGCCTGCACAACATCTTGCGGTTGACGTAATTCAAAAGGCAAACCTCTAACCTCTTCAGATTTTCTTAAAAACATCACGAAGGCATCACCAACAGACGTCCCTAGCGATTTATAAATATCATTTACTCTTTCAAGTAAATCCTCATCTACTCTTTTTTGAAATAATTTTGTAGCCATATCTTATAACCTCTAAAGTATATATGTATCATTCATATATATTGTTTCACAATACTATTATACTACAAATAATCATTATTATCAATATAAACACACAATAAAAAGCACCAGCTAAACTGATGATCTTTACTCTGCACTTATAGCACTCAAAAATCTATTTTGGCACAAAATTGGCACAAAAAAATAGTTTTAATATGCTTTAATAAATATGTAAACCTTGATTCTATAGCCTTTTTAATAACCTAAATTAACTTAAAATAAACCTGATTTATCATCACGGGTAAAGAGAACATTAGGACGGTAACCTTTATCAAGTAAAATCAAGATACTAGCAACACCCGCTCGATCATCTGCTCCCAAGCAATCAAGGGCATCATTAGCTTCCTCAGATAAGCCAATCCACTCGTCTGTCACTTTAATATCATCACGTGTTGGTAGCGTATTGATATTACGTGTATCCAAGTGAGCCACAACTGTTGGAGCATAAGCTTCTTGACTTTTAGCCCCTAGAGCATAAGCGGTTTTCTGGGTCGTATAGCCGTAGGTTTGTAAACGATTCTCCAAAGAATCAAAAAGCTCATCTTGGCTAGCCGTTAATAACTGTAAAATTTCATTTATCATTGTCTTCATCATATATCTCCCTTTTTCTCGTCAAACCATAATACTTATCCTAGAATCGCTGACTTCGCTCACCGTCTCTGTATCTTATCGACTGATGGCGACGCTCGCGACGTTCTCTACTCTCTAACCTCTCTCTACGTTCTTGGCGTTCTATTTTTAACCCCTTAACCATCGTTGTTAAGAACTGTCTTTGCGTAGAGGTTATTTCCTCACCATCCAGATAGAGCTTTAAAGGTCGCCGACCGAGATCTTCTAAATCAAGTACAATCTCTTTATCATTTTGGCGAGCCTCTCGTAATAACTCTTTGATATCAATCACATCTTCTTTCTTCTCTAAAGATGATATCAACTCCTTAGCACTAATATTGCTCAACTTATCGTAAAGCTGTCTCTCTTTTGGTGTTAGCTCATCTAATCGTTCATAGCAGCGGGTCACTAATTCTTTCAAATAATACGTTACACAATACTCCACATTTTTTGTCTCGAGCGTTTTTTGGGACATCTCATCCTCCTTATCCAGAAGCTTAGCCACATCTTGTCTAGTTAGCCATTCTCTGTAATCATAGGACTCTCTAAAACGCTCATCAACTCGAACCTTATCAACGGCTAATTGATAGATGATGTTTTGCAATTGCTCAATGCTGGGATTACGCTTTTCATTTTCTATCAAGGACAGCAGTGATGAAGAAATGTTGATAGCCTTTGCCAACTCAAAAGACTGTATATTCAAGTCTTTACGAAATTGTTGTATCGTTTTGCCTATCATGGATAAACCTCCTTTGTTATTGATAATTCTATTTTATGTTAAATATTTTTATTTGTCAACATTATAATTGTAAAATTTACAAAAATGTTTTTGTAAATTTTTGTGATAACAGTAAAAACTCCTCTCAAAGAGGAGTTTTTACTATAAGTATCATCATGATGAGTTAGTTCTTAGTTGTCATCTTTTTTCTTGCGACCTAAAACAAAGGCTCCAAACAATGCTGCACTTCCTAGTAAAGTTGCACCAGAATCTTTATCTCCTGTACGAGGTAAACTATAGCGCGCTTTTGTTTGGCTATGAGCCGATGTATAAACCATCTGCTTCACAGGGCTTACACCTACCTCAGAGCTACTTGGTAATAAACTTCCTTTCGATGACTCTGAGCTTACTAAACTCTCAGATAGTGATGCTAATTGCGACACACTTATAGACTCGCTGATCCAGTCAGATAGGCTTTGAGAAGATGAGGTTGAATGGCTTATGGACTCTGAAAAGCTTGTTGATGTCATCTGACTGATAGATTCAGAATTGGATTCTAATAGAGATTCACTCACAGACTCAGACACTGACTCCACAGATGATTCAGAGGTACTGCTGCTCTCTGATAAAGTCGTGCTAGACGATAAACTTGTGGACTCTGTTTCACTAGGACTTATTGACTCAGAGAGGGACTCTGACACGGATTCACTTACGGACTCAGAGATTGACTCGGAAACTGATTCGCTCAACGATTCGGAGATTGACTCTGACACAGACTCGCTCAATGATTCCGAAATCGATTCTGATACTGACTCACTCAATGATTCTGAAATGGATTCTGATACGGACTCGCTCAATGATTCTGAAATTGACTCGGAGACTGATTCACTTACAGATTCTGAGATTGATTCCGATACTGATTCAGAAATTGACTCTGATACGGATTCGCTCACGGACTCAAAAAGGGATTCTGACACGGACTCGCTCAATGATTCCGAAATCGATTCTGATACTGACTCGGAAACTGACTCACTCAATGATTCTGAAATTGACTCGGAAACAGATTCACTGATTGATTCAGAGATAGATTCTAATACTGATTCACTAATTGATTCAGATACGGACTCGCTGACTGACTCAGAAATAGATTCTGATACGGATTCGCTCAACGATTCGGAGATTGACTCGGAAACTGATTCACTGATTGATTCTGAAATGGATTCTGATACGGATTCGCTCACGGATTCAGAAATTGACTCTGACACTGATTCGCTTACTGATTCAGAGATAGACTCTGAAACGGATTCGCTTACAGACTCGGAAATTGACTCTGAAAGGGATTCAGACACGGACTCGCTCACGGATTCTGAGATGGACTCTGAAACGGATTCGCTTACTGACTCAGAAATAGATTCTGACACGGACTCGCTGACTGATTCTGAGATTGATTCAGAGACGGATTCACTCACTAATTCCGAGATTGACTCAGACATTGACTCGCTGACTGACTCAGAGATTGACTCGGAAACAGATTCACTGATTGATTCAGAGATAGATTCAGACACTGATTCGCTGACTGATTCTGAGATGGATTCAGACACTGATTCGCTGACTGATTCCGAAATGGATTCAGACACTGATTCGCTGACCGATTCAGAAATTGACTCGGAAACAGATTCACTGATTGATTCAGAGATAGATTCTGACACTGATTCGCTCACGGAATCAGAAATAGATTCCGATACGGATTCGCTGACCGATTCAGAAATTGACTCTGACACTGATTCGCTCAATGATTCTGAGATAGATTCTGACACTGATTCACTCAATGATTCTGAGATGGACTCTGAGACGGATTCGCTTACGGACTCGGAAAGGGATTCAGACACTGATTCGCTTACCGATTCTGAAAGTGACTCTGATACAGATTCACTGATTGATTCAGAGATAGATTCTGAAACTGATTCACTCACGGATTCTGAAAGGGATTCTGACACTGATTCACTCACAGACTCGGAAATTGACTCGGAAACGGATTCGCTCAATGATTCTGAAAGGGATTCAGAGACTGATTCAGATACGGACTCGCTGACTGATTCTGAGATTGATTCAGACACGGACTCACTCACGGACTCAGAGATTGATTCAGATACAGACTCACTAACGGATTCAGAAATTGACTCTGACACTGAGTCACTTACCGATTCAGAAATTGACTCGGAAACAGATTCACTGATTGATTCTGAAAGGGATTCTGAGACAGATTCGCTTACCGATTCTGAGACTGATTCTGACACAGACTCGCTCAATGATTCTGAAATCGACTCTGAAACAGATTCACTTACTGATTCTGAGATGGACTCTGACACAGACTCGCTCAATGATTCCGAAATCGATTCTGAGACTGACTCACTCAATGATTCTGAGATGGATTCTGATACGGACTCGCTCACGGATTCTGAGATGGACTCGGAAACGGACTCGCTCACGGATTCTGAGATAGATTCCGATACGGATTCACTCACAGATTCTGAAAGGGACTCGGAAACGGATTCGCTCACGGACTCGCTAATTGATTCTGAGATTGATTCTGAAACGGATTCACTTACCGATTCTGAAAGAGATTCAGACACGGACTCGCTCAATGATTCCGAAATGGATTCAGACACTGATTCGCTTACTGATTCTGAGATGGATTCAGACACTGATTCGCTGACCGATTCAGAAATTGACTCGGAAACTGATTCACTGATTGATTCAGAGATAGATTCTGAAACTGATTCGCTCAACGATTCAGAAATTGACTCTGAAACTGATTCACTCAAGGATTCTGAAACCGATTCTGAGACTGATTCACTAACAGACTCTGAAAGGGATTCTGAGATAGATTCACTCAACGATTCCGAGATGGATTCTGAAAGGGATTCGCTCACAGACTCGGAAAGGGACTCTGACACTGATTCGCTCAATGATTCTGAAAGGGATTCTGAGACGGATTCAGATACGGATTCGCTTACCGATTCTGAGAGGGATTCTGAGACGGATTCGCTCACGGATTCTGAGATGGATTCAGATACGGACTCGCTCACGGACTCAGAGATTGATTCCGATACAGACTCACTAACGGATTCAGAAATTGACTCGGACACTGAGTCACTTACCGATTCAGAAATCGACTCGGAAACTGATTCACTGATTGATTCAGAGATAGATTCAGACACTGATTCGCTGACTGATTCTGAGAGGGATTCAGAGACTGATTCGCTCACAGATTCTGAAATTGACTCGGAAACTGATTCACTGATTGATTCAGAGATAGATTCCGATACGGATTCAGAAATTGACTCTGAGACTGATTCACTCACTGACTCTGAAAGTGACTCTGACACAGATTCGCTGACCGATTCTGAGATGGATTCAGAGACGGATTCACTCACTGATTCCGAGATTGACTCAGACATTGACTCGCTGACTGACTCAGAGATGGATTCTGAGACGGACTCGCTCACGGACTCAGACATTGACTCGGAAACTGATTCACTGATTGATTCAGAGATAGATTCTGACACTGATTCGCTCAATGACTCGGAAACTGATTCGCTCACAGATTCTGAAAGAGATTCAGACACGGACTCGCTCAATGATTCCGAAATGGATTCAGAGACTGATTCACTAATTGATTCTGAAAGGGATTCAGACACTGATTCGCTGACCGATTCTGAAATTGACTCGGAAACAGATTCACTGATTGATTCAGAGATAGATTCTGACACTGATTCGCTCACGGAATCAGAAATAGATTCCGATACGGATTCGCTGACCGATTCAGAAATTGACTCTGACACTGATTCGCTCAATGATTCTGAAAGGGATTCGCTCACAGACTCGGAAATTGACTCTGAAAGGGATTCAGAGACTGATTCAGATACGGATTCGCTTACCGATTCTGAGAGGGATTCTGAGACGGATTCGCTCACGGATTCTGAGATAGATTCAGATACGGACTCGCTGACTGATTCTGAGATTGACTCTGACACTGATTCGCTTACCGATTCTGAGAGGGATTCACTTACAGATTCAGAAATAGATTCTGATACGGACTCGCTGACTGATTCTGAAATTGATTCTGATACAGATTCGCTTACTGATTCGGAAACTGACTCACTGACAGATTCTGAGATGGACTCCGATACGGATTCGCTGACTGATTCACTCACAGATTCAGAGACAATAACAGATTCTGAAGCCGACTCACTCATAGAGATATGGACTGATTCTGAAAGAGAGTTACTTTGAGATAGTGACTGAGACTCGTATAAAGACTCTGATTCACTGACTTGCAGTGATTGTGACACACTTTCAGATGTGTATATCGAAGTACTTTCAGACTCTGAAATGGACTCTGAAATACTTTTATCATAGACATAAGTCACTTCTTGGCTAGCCGTATTTACGGTTAACTCACCATTTCTATTACCTATCGTTTGTACCAAAACGCCATCTGACACTGTAACAGGCGCCGTTGTGTAGTTTGAGTAGGTCCAACCTGACTGCACCACATCTGGGTGAGCTGTTGTACCATCTTGATAAACGTGGTGCGTTGTTTGTGTTACATAAGTCGGTAAATTACTAATCTGTACCCTAGTTCCCGTCACTGGTGTATTTTGAAAACCAAAGAGACTCGTAACGACACCATTTGACGCCAGTGAAACACGAATGCTTCTACTTGTAGCAGTAACATTCCAACCACCTAAGGTCACTTGCGCCCCATCTGTTGGCAGTTCTGCCCTATCTGTCATGGTCTGAGCACTGTCATAGGTACTAAGATAAATCTCTCTATCACGATTGAGGGAAATAACTAAATAATCTCCTGCATCGTTTTTAAATACAAATGCCGTAAAGAAGCCTTCAGTAGGATCATAAGGCAGACTTGTATCTATTTTTTGCGTCACTGAATAACCTGGTAAATCTGCTGAAACAGCCTGATCTGGGCGACCATTATTAGTGGTTACATCACTTTCAACACGAAAGCCATCTGGCACTGAGACACCCTCAATCGTCGCAGGGTCTTGGAGATAGCGTGTGAGTTGGTTAGCACGTCTTAAGACGTCATCTACTTGACTCTGGCTGATCGCACTTGAGGTCAAGAGGTTGTCCATCAGACTAACCAACTGCTTAGCCTCCAGTTGCAATACTTCATAACCCACACGCTCTACTTGGGTCATCTTAGAGGTGTCATAAGAGCTTGAGCCGCTCAACGCTTGACTCAAGGCCTCCTTAGCTTGCTCTAAGCTTTCTTGACGCGCCCTATCATCGCTCTCACTCTCACTCATGGAAAGCGACTCACTACCACTCACCTCTGAGCTAGATAAACTGTCTGAATGACTACTACTCTTCTTATCCGACTGACTATCAGACGCCGAGTCGCTCACTGACTCAGAGGCTGATTGGGAGCTTGACTCAGATATAGACTGAGAGCTGCTTTCTGAGCTAGATAGACTTTCTGACTCGCTGATAGACTCTGAGACGGACTCACTCACTGATTCTGACAGAGACTCGCTCACTGACAAGCTCAACGATTGGGATTGGGACTGTGATTGAGATACAGACTGGGAGTCAGATTGAGATTGCGATAAGGAAGCCTGGTCTTCTGACACTTGGCTCTCTGACACAACCGCGCTAGTATCTGTCGTAGAAGCTGCATCTACGCTAGTAGTAGCCGTTTCTAGAGATGTAGCGTCGCTAGATGGCAAGACCACCTCATCAGTAGTCGCCAAGGTATCTGTCGCTTGCGTCTTTTCAAGAACTGGCGTCTCCTCAGCTAAGGCTACACCTGCCGCTGTCCCACCTGCCAAAGCACTAAGCGCTGCCGCACTCTTTAGCAGGCTCCTAGACATAGACGGTCTCTCCAAACTCTCGCTCGCTTGACTAATAACCACCATCTCGCTAGAGTCTCCACCCTTAAACAAACGGGTTAGACCAATCTGAGACATCACCGTACGTACCCAATGCTTACCTGATTTATGCATTTTTACCCGTGATTTACGGGACGTTTCTTCATAATGATTAGCTCGTTTAGTTTTCATACAATTCTCCGATACTTAAAACACGACTGAAAGTGGATAAATTATACATAATATAACATTTTTTTAACACAGTTGCAAATGATATAGAATGATATCATTAGATTTTCAAGCAACTGTCATATCAGCTACCTTCCTATCAAAATAGCAACGATTGTCATTGACTATACAAAAAACACCTAGAGAACTCTAAGTGTTTAAATCGCTATGCAACTATCTGAAATAAAAAGACTATCCCCCTCGTAACAAATAATTCAGTTTTTGAGCTCTAGTCAACCTTCTCAACACCTACTGGAACCCACATCTTAGGATTGAAGTTAATGGTGTACTTGTATTTATCAACGTCCTTACTAGTCACGTCTTGCACAACATAAGAAACATTGTCTGATAACCCAACAATATGTTTTTGATACTGACCATTTTCATCTTCAACAATCACTTCTAGCTGATGGTCTTGCGTATCCGCTTTAATGGACATTCTACCTGACATCTCAAACATAATATCATTGGTAATAGCGTTTAACACGGTCACTTTACGAACAGTATTAAAGTTATCCGCTTCTTGCGCTAGATTATTGCTCACTCGGCTAGCTTGACTACAACCAACTAAGACACATGCCAATACACTGGCTAGTAATATCACTAAACTTTTTCTTTTCATGGTATGCTCCCTCCACTTTGATATAGCTCTATTATACCATATCTACTGGGCTTTTAGGGCTATTTGTCTGGGTAAATACGTTTAGCATAATCCGTCAAAGCACTTGCCACACGTAAGCTCAGATTTTCAATCTTTCGCTCCCCTCTGACAATCTTAGAGATGGTCTGTTGAGGAATACCTGTCTCCTTACTGATACGGTACTGCGTTTCGTTTTCAATCAACCATTCAATAAATTTAGAGTTTGCTTCCATAATAATCCTCTCTAATGCTACTTACTTTATCATATGACTCAAATACGTGTAAGTAGCAAATTAGTCCAAAACTAGTGTTATTTAAGTTTGTCCTTACTGACTATACTGAACTACTACTTCTCCAACGCCTTCGTCTTGTAATGCCATTATAAGTCATCATCTGACCACCAATAAACAACAATAGCCAACTAAATGTTATTTTTATTTTAACACTCCTATACCAAAAATAATAGTCCTAATAGTGAGATTTAGGAATATTTCTGGACAGTGAGGCATATTTGTTTTAAAATGACCCTCTCTAACAAACAGAATCCTTGCTAGAACACAAGAAAAAAGCTGAATTGTCAGCTTTTTCTAATTATTTTGGTAAACCACTTGTCCATTACAAATGGTATATTTCAAAACACCTTTTAACTGCTCATCAACAAACGGTGAATTAGCTGCTTTCGAGGCAAACTGCGGAGTCACTATTCTGTCTTCCTTATCTGCAAAAATGATAATATCCGCAGGACCGCCTTCTGCTAAATAACCTGCATCAAATCCATATAGTTCAGCTGGGTTACAAGTCATTTTAGCCAGAAAATCTAACAAACTCAACTCTCCTGTTTCGACCAAATAGGTCAAACCTAATGATAAAGAGGTCTCAAGCCCTGTCATCCCTGACGGTGCCTGCGTGATATCCTCGACAGCCTTTTCATCCTTATGATGAGGGGCATGGTCTGTTGCAATAATGGAAATCACTCCTGATTTCAAACCGTCAATGACAGCTCGTCGATCTGACTCTAAGCGAAGGGGAGGATTCATCTTGGCATTAGCTCCTTTGCTTAATAGCAAATCCTCTGTCTTAGAGAAATGCTGCGGAGCCACTTCTGCGCTAACCTTGGCTCCCAAAGCCTGCGCAAAAGCAACCACCTTAACCGATTCAGCCTTTGACAGATGTTGGATGTGTACATGCGCCTCTCTATCATAGGCAATCATAACATCACGCGCAATCATGCTATACTCTGCCACACCTGTCGCCCCACAGATATGAAACGCTTCTTTGGCAATGTGTTCATTAAACCCAAGAACGCCGTTTAGCTCAGGATCTTCTTCGTGTAGTGAGATAAATGTTCCATTTGCCTTAGCCAAATCCATAGCCTCTTTGACCACTTTAGAGCTTGTCAGAGGAATACCGTCGTCTGAAAAACCAACCGCTCCTGCTTCTAACAGTGCCTTAAAATCCGTCAAATGTTGACCATCAAACGCTTTTGTAATAGTGGCGACACTATGGATATGAATGGCTTCCTTATTAGCTTGCTCTAAGACCTCCTTTAGTGTATCGACATCAGAGATGGTAGGGCTGGTATTTGCCATCATAACCACACTAGTCACACCACCAGCTTGCGCTGCCAACGCTCCTGTATGGATATCTTCTTTATGAGTCTGACCTGGCTCACGAAAATGAACGTGAATATCAACTAAACCAGGTGCTACGACAAGACCTGACGCATCAATCACTTCAGCCTCATCAGCCTCTAAAGCCTCACCAATTGCCTTGATACGCCCTTGATGGATAAGAAGATCACACACCTTATCAAAGTGCGATTTAGGGTCAACCACACGACCATTTTTAATCAGTAACATAATGTCTCCTTTATTCTAGAGTAGCCAATCTATCGGACTGCGACCATCAGCTTGCAAGTAAGCATTGGCACGTGAGAAAGGATGGCTACCAAAAAAACCACGATAAGCAGAAAGCGGACTTGGATGAGGCGATTCAATGATATGATGGTGTTTAGCTGTTATCAGCGCCTTCTTTTTTCGCGCAAAACTCCCCCACAAGATAAAGACCACAGGTGTTTCTTCTTGATTGACAACCTTGATGATAGCATCTGTAAAGGGCTCCCAAATCCCATTAGCATGCGCATTAGCTTGATGCTCAGGAACAGTCAGACAGGCATTCAACAAAAGAACCCCTTGCTGTGCCCACTGTGATAAATCATGATGCGAACGCTCCCCGATGTCATCTGCTAGCTCCTTCAAAATATTTTGTAGCGATGGAGGAGGAGCTACATCATCTGGTACTGAAAAGGACAAGCCTTGAGCTTGATTGGGACCATGATAGGGGTCTTGCCCTAAAATAAGCACCTTTACATCCTCCAAAGGAGTCATCTGTAAGGCTGCAAAAACCTTGTCGCGTGGGGGGTAAATCTTTCCTGATGCATAAACCTCATCCATAAACTGATTGATTTTTGCAAAATAATGCTCTGGCAATTCTTGCTTAATTCGCTCATGCCAACGTGAATGTTCCATACTTATCCTCAGTTAATCATATTTCTTAAAGATATGTTGATAATGTCCGACTTCTTTAAAGCCTTGATGTTGATAAAGGTGACGATTCTCTTCTTCGGCAATTAAGATAACGTTACTGACTGACTTAGTCATAGCTGCTTTTTCTAGCAAGGAGCCAATGCCTTGTCCTCTAAGCTCTTTTACCACTTCAAATTCATCAAACTCAACACTATCTCCATGATACCAAGCCGTTATCTCACCAACGATAGACTCATCCTTTAGAGCTAGAAAAATACTCGCTTGAGGATTTTCTATAAAGCCCTTTTTATACTTAAACATCTGCTGCGCGTACACTTGACCATACGCCTCTAAGCTTGGATAGATGTAATGATAATAACGCTCAAACAACTCTTCATCTAAGCGATGAACAGACACGCCCTCCACTTTTTTGGAAGACAAAACCAAATCCTCACTAGTAGCCCAAAAGATAAGGTAAGTTGAACGCTCAAAACCTTCTTGTGTCACATAATCATCCAGTAGCCTAGGCAGAGTAGCATTTTCAGGAAAATCTATCTGCACATAATCACTAGGATAATCCTTTTGCGCTTGGCGCACAAAAGCTATATCAGACTGGATCTCCATTAAGCTGGGCATCTTCTTGTAAGCTAAAACATTAGCATCGTAGCGCTCTGACAAAAGAGCATCTTTGAAATAAATAAATCGGCTTGTTTCTGTTTCAAGTCGTTGATGTATCACTAAACGCTCGTAAAATCCCATATCAGCCTCCTATTAAGCTTATCGTTAGTCTTGCCAAGTCTCTTGGTTCTCTTTAAACTTTTTCAATAGCATCAAACCATCAGCATCAATATAACCTTGAACTTTTGCCACTTTAATCAACTCTGTGTAGTTAGATAAAGTAACTAACTTAACCCCTACATCAGCAAAGTTTTTAGTCGCTTTTGGCAACTCATAAGTAAATATAGCAACGACTCCTAACACATCAGCCCCTTCACGCTCAGCTGCTGCTACTGCCTCAAGGACTGAGCCACCTGTTGAAATCAAATCCTCAATCACAACCATTTTTTGCCCTTTGACAACACGTCCTTCGATCTGATTTCCAGCACCGTGGTCTTTTGGTTTACTACGGATATAAGCAAAAGGAAGATCCATTTTATCTGCAATGATCGCTCCATGCGGAATCCCTGCTGTCGCTGTTCCAGCAATCACCTCGACTTCTGGAAATACCTCTTTAATCTTTTCAACAAAACCATTTTCAATCAAAGTACGCGTCTCAGGATAAGACAAGGTAATACGATTATCGGTGTAAATAGGTGATTTAATCCCTGAAGCCCATGTAAATGGCTCAGTTGGTTTTAAATACACTGCCTTAATATCTAATAAATCTGCTGCGATTTGTGTTGCTAATGTCATGTTATACCTCTTTTCTTTCAAAGCCTTCTTGTAGCTCATAGCTACTATGCATTCCACTCCTCATAAATAGCCCTATAAGCCTCTAACGGCTTATCTGCTTGAGTGATAGGACGCCCAACAACAATATACTGTGAACCGATACGTCTTGCCTCTTTAGGCGTCATAACACGCTTTTGATCCCCTATAGCTGCTCCGCTTGGACGAATACCAGGAGTCAAACAAATAAAATCCTGTGAGGTTGCTGTGTGAATCAACTCCACCTCATGGGCTGAACAAACCACCCCATCAAGTCCAGCTTCTGCTGCTTTTTTGGCATAATGTCTTACAGAATCACTCAAGCTTGTCTGGATATTTTGATCATCTCTCATCTGTTCTTCACTTGTTGATGTCAGCTGAGTCACCGCAATAAGCTTACCACAATCTCCAAAACCTTCTCTAGCGGCTCTCATCATCTCCACGCCGCCTGCAGCATGGACATTTGTCATATCCACTCCCAGTTGTGACAATACCTTCATGGCAGATTTTACGGTATTTGGAATATCGTGCAATTTTAAATCCAAAAAAATACTATGCCCTAATGCCTTGATATAAGTAATAATGTCAGGACCACACGCATAATATAACTCCATTCCCACCTTAACATAGAGCTTCTCTTCTTTGGGAAACTGAGCTAAAAATCGCTTTACCTCATCAAAAGAAGGAAAATCTAAAGCGATAATCGGGCGTTTTTCTATCATGTCATACTCCTTTATAAACTAAAAACCTTGCACATAGAGGCAAGGTTGCACGACAAAAGTAAGGGTAAGCCCTTTTTTTAACGTCTATCCCTTCGTAGCCTCTCTGGACTTCTTTAAAGGTTCTATCATTTATATCATAGCCATTTTCAGTAAAAATGTCAAGAAAAAAGAGGTGTTTAACCTCTTTTTATTAGTTGATATTTTCCCATTTCCAATCACGGACTTCTGGAATATCGTCACCATGTTCACGGATATAGCTGTTGTGGAATGTAATGGTATCGTCCATCTTTTGTGCGAAATATGCTGCTTGACTACCATAAACTGCCACCGCTGCGTCTTTAGCCACATGGAAGCGATCCATCTCAGAGAGAACACGCATATCAAATGGTGTTGTGATATCTCCATTTTCACGGTAACCATGAATGTAAACATTATGATTATGGCGATCAAAGAAGAGATCACGGATTTGTCCTTCATAACCATGGTAACAAAAGACAACTGGCTTATCTGTCGTAAACAGTGCATCAAACTCATCGTCTGATAAACCACGTGGATCTACTTTTGGTGAGCGTAGTTTCAAGATATCAACGACATTGATAAAACGAATCTTAAGATCTGGATACTGTTGATGTAGAATACTAATCGCTGCTAGTGCCTCTAAGTTAGGCTCTGTACCAGCAGCTGCGATAACCACATCAGGTTCACCACCTTTATCTGTTGATGCCCAATCAATGACCTTGTAACCCTCACGAACCAACTCTTCTGCCTCAGAAACAGAATAGAACTGTGGTCGTGGGTGTTTTGAGGTAACAATCAAGTTGACCTTATCTTCATCAGCAAGAGCATGCTCCATAACCGCAAAGAGACTATTTGAATCGGCTGGCAGATACTCACGGATAAACTCAGGGCGCTTCTCACCTAAGTGTGTCAAAAGCCCTGGATCTTGGTGAGTGTAGCCATTATGATCTTGTTGGAATACCGTTGAGGTCGCAATTAAGTTAAGAGATGGGTAATTTTTACGCCAAGGCGCATGTGTCTTTGATTTACGTAGCCACTTAAAGTGTTGTGTAATCATCGAATCAACAACACGTAAGAAGGACTCATAAGAGGCAAAGAAGCCATGACGTCCTGTAAGCACGTAACCTTCTAAGAAACCTTCTGCTTGGTGTTCTGATAATTGTGAGTCAATAACACGACCAGCAGGAGACAACCACTCATCATAATTCTCGTCACGACGTCCCAACCACTGACGATTGGTAACTGAAAAGACATTATTAAGACGGTTGGATTTAGTCTCGTCTGGACCAAAGATACGGAAGTTTGTTGGATTCTTTTCAACCAAATCAGCAGCGTATTTACCAAACTCAATCATATCTTGAGCCATTGTAGCTCCAGGCTTACTTGTATCAATGGCATGCTTGCGCCAATCAGCCAAGTCCAGTTTTTGAACTACACCTGCATTGGTTACAGGGTTCATAGACATACGACGATCGCCTTTAGGTGAAATGGCACGAATTTCTTCTTTGACATAACCTTTGTCATCAAACAACTCTTCTGGTCGATAAGAATTGAGCCAATCAGTGAGATGATCAATATACTGCATATTGCCTGCTTCTACTGGAATTGGCACTTGGTGCGCACGGAAACCACCTTCAATCGCTTCACCATTCCACTCTTTTGGTCCAGTCCATCCTTTTGGAATACGAACAATAAGGACTGGCCACTGAGCTTGACTAGCTTCTTGAGCAGATTTTTGACGCGCAGCCTCTTGGATAGATTTGATTTCTTCAATAACGGCATCCAAGGTTTCAGCCATTTGCACATGGACAAGCTCAGGGTCTGTTCCTGCGACAAAGTAAGGTTTCCACCCTAGACCGTTAAAGTAATCCGTCAATTCCTTATCTGTCTTACGATCAAGAATAGTTGGGTTATGAATCTTACCACCATTAAGATAAAGAATAGGAAGCACAGCGCCATCATTGACAGGATTGATAAAGGTATTTGAAAACCAACCAGCTGCCAGTGGACCAGTCTCAGACTCACCATCTCCAATCACTGTCGCTGCAATAAGATTTGGATTATCAAGAATAGCTCCTGTCGCATGCGATAGCGCATAACCGAGTTCTCCACCTTCATGAATAGAACCAGGTGTTTCAGGTGCCGCATGTGATGCAATACCACCTGGGAAAGAGAAAATCTTACAAAGAGTCTTTAACCCTTCCTCGTCTTGTGTGATTTGCGGATAACGCTCTGTATAAGAACCATCAATATAAGAATTAGACACCATTACTTGACCACCGTGTCCAGGTCCTTCAATGTAAAACATATCTAAATCATATTTATTAATGGCACGATTGAGATGGGCGTAGATGAAGTTTTGACCTGAGATCGTTCCCCAGTGACCAATAGGATGCACTTTGACATGCTCTTTTTCAATGTCACGGCGAAGTAGTGGGTTATCTTTAAGATACATCTGAGCAACTGAGATGTAATTGGCAGCACGCCACCACGCATCTACTTTAGCTAAATAGTCTTTACTATCAAAATTCGTCATTATCTGACACTCCTTAATATTTTCTTACTACTCTTTCATTATATGTGATGAATGTAACGAAAAAAAGTGCAAGTTTTGCACAAATCTGTGTTCTATTTTGGGAGTTTCAGAAAGTAAACGAAAAAAAGAGCACAATGCTCTTTTTAATTAAGGGCGTAAATCTTCCTTAACAGCTTGTCTTAGCGATTCAAGACTGCTGATACCGTACTTATCCATGACACTTGGTAGCTGGTCTATAATATCCCTACAAGCGTAAGGATTTGTAAAGTTAGCTGTTCCAACGCCAATTGCTGAAGCACCTGCTATCATCATCTCAAGCGCCGCTTCTGCACTATCGACACCTCCCATACCAATAATAGGTAAGTCCGTTGACATAGCAACTTGTCGTATCAATTTCAAGGCGACAGGAAAAATAGCAGGTCCACTCATACCACCAGTCCCATTCGCAAGGATGGGGTTATGCGTTTTGAGATCAAAACGCATCCCAACCAAAGTGTTAATCATCGTCAAACCAGCAGCACCTGCGGCTTCTGCAGCTTTTGAGATAGTCGTAATATCAGTGATACTAGGTGTCAATTTGACATACACTGGCACACTTGAGTGCTCCACACTCGCTTTAATAACAGCATAAGCCAAATCGGGATCTTGACCTATTAAGCAACCATTATTACCATGATCCACATTAGGACAAGAGATATTTAGCTCAATAGCTTTGACATTGGGAGCTTTTGATATTTTTTCAGAAACATAGGCATACTCATCTGTCGAAAAGCCTGCAACATTAGCTATAATCGGCAAAGTCGGATAATGCTTTTCAAGCCAAGGAAGCTTATCCTTCACCACATTAGCCACTCCTGGATTTTGCAATCCAATAGCATTAAGCATGCCAGAAGGGGTTTCTGCAACACGAGGAGTTGGATTGCCAAATCTCGCTTCCTTGGTAGTTGCCTTAATCATTATCGACCCTAAAATATCTAAATCATAATACTTAGCATATTCTTGTCCGAATCCAAAACAACCTGAAGCAGGTATAATAGGATTTTTAAGATCAAGCCCTGGTAAACTAACAGCTAAACGATTATCAGTCATCATATCTCCTCTCTAATCTAAACGAATACGACCAGTCTTAAAAACAGGACCATCTTCACAGACACGCTGATTAGCTTCATCTGATTGATTTTTGAGATGCACCACACAGGCATAGCAAGCTCCCATGCCACACGCCATTCGTGATTCCATTGAGATATACGCATGAGGGTGTTTTTCAAACCGTTGATCTACATAAGAAAGCATACCTGGTGCACCACAAGCATAAACTGCATCAAAATCATCTCTCAAACCATCTACAATCGTCGAGACATAACCTTTAACACCATAAGAACCGTCGTCTGTCGTGATATGGACTTGCCCATACTCGCTCAGCTCTTTTTCTAAAATAACGGCCTCCTTAGTCGCAAAACCTAGAACGATTGTTAGCTTGACACCTTTCTTTTGAAGTTGCTTTGCTAGTTCGCGCAAAGGAGGTACGCCAATACCTCCTCCAATAATAAGGACCGTCTTTCCTGCTGACAAAAACGAAATATCAAAACCATTTCCTTGAGGTCCCATACAGTCTAGCTTATCACCAGCGCTCAAGCTTGAAAATAGCTCTGTCCCAGCACCCTCAACACGGTAAATCAAGCGAGCTTGCTTATTAGCCTTATCTACATCAGAAATAGAAATCGGACGACGCAAAAGCTTACTAGGGTCAGGTACACGAATATGGAGAAACTGACCAATAGCCATCTCTAAGACCAAGTCTCCTTCTAAAACAAGCTCATAAATCCTGGGTGCAATCTCTTTTTGACTGATAATTGTCATCTTTTCTTTACCTAGCATATCAAGAACCTCTTTCCCACTAAAAAACCTCGCCCAGTAGGCGAGGTAGCATGAAAAATAACATAAAAGCCGAGCTTTTAAGTTCTTTATCAGGTTCCCTTTTTAGCCTCTCTGGACTATCTTAAAGGTTATATTTTACACATTATAACGACATTAAGGATGTCTGTCAAGTCCTTTTTAACGCTCAAACTTCAGAGAGAGTAAATCCTCTGTATCTGTATTAGTCAATGTTTTAGCCACTAAGGAAGCAACTTGAGCTTGCGTTTGGTCATCAAAATCTTGCAAAGAGCGGTAAATGGCTATCAAAGACGTATAGACATCTGATAAAACCGCAAAACTCACATTACGCTTATCTCTGATAATCGCTTGAAATAGCTCTTTTTTCTGACATATTTCAAAAATGGCTTCAATCCCTTTAAGCCAGTTTTCAACTACTTCTAAGGTCCTATCCATAAGCTTGAAAGACGGCTCATCATACCAAAATATAGATTGAATCAAACGTGTCTGCTTGTCCATCGACTCGATGACTTGTAAGATATCCTGCGTTTCCTCTTTGACTTGGCGAGTAGAATAGCCAGTCCCCTGTAATGAGCTGGACTTGTCCAACCATCTCAACTCATCACGAAAAAGCGTCACAAAATGAATGCTCACTAATAACTTTTGAATTCGTAATTGATGTTGGTCTTGTTTCTCCTTGGACATGAAACCACCTGCTATTCTATAAACTCTTATCCACTAATATGTCAAATATATCACAAAATGATGTCACTGTCAATCATCGTCCACCAATCAAAAGGCATTCTGCTCCCTAATATCAGCAATCCTCTCACTTGTCTTTTGATCGATTTGTCTAAGCATTCTTCCTTGAGCATGTCCTTGATTTTATGATTCATTAGTCATTGACCAAGCTTGAAAAGCTCGCTAAAGCCTCCTGTGTGGCTCCTCTACTCTCTTTGACGACCTAGCCTAGGAATAATCATCTATTAACAAACCTGCCTAAGAGAGCCTTAGAGGCCTATTTTCAAGATCATTGCTATTGAGCTAAGGTGCCCGCTAGATCAGCCCTTTTTAGGGTAGAGCATCAAAAAGACCCTAGCCAAAAGCTAGAGCCTATCTCTTATTGTTTATCTTTGTCGTTATCTTTATAACGCTTCTCATACTCATCGGCAATCATACGATTACGTTTATACTTAACCTGCTCATCACTTACACCGAAAAGCCAAGGAATCAATACCAATAAGCCACCAAATATAAACACAATCCAACTATCCATGATAACAACCTCCTGTATTAACCTTTTTCTTGAACTTCTTTAGCATACTCAGTCAATCGACTAGCCACATCAAGCGTTAAATTCCCAATCTTTATCGCCTTTATATCTTCTGAATTCTCTAATCCTTTCTTGATACCTGACAACTTCGACTGAGCAACGCCTGTATCTTTAGCAATGCGATACTGAGTGACATTTTGGAGCAACTATTCAATCGCTTTGGAATCAGCTTTCATATAGCCCTCCTATCGATTATCCCCAGCATATAAAGCAATAACAATCGCAAGCAACGCAACAATAATAATAGCTGTCATTTGATTTCGCCTCTGCTCACTTTCTCTAGTACTTTACATCTTTATTGTATATAATTTCAGCTACATTAGCAATCTTTTTTTTGATTTTTTACACAAAATTTGAGCAGTAAAGCAGTCAATGTTTTAAATCACATTGCAAATCAAAGGGGCTAATTAAAAAAGTTTTGCCCCTTTTTTGCCCCTTTTCCTCAAAAAAGGAGTCTATCTCTAAAAGATAGACTCCGAAAACCTTGCTATATCAAGGATTATTTTTTAAGGTTGTAGAATGATTTCAAACCGCGGTATTCAGCGATTTCACCAAGTTGATCTTCGATACGAAGCAATTGGTTGTATTTAGCGATACGGTCTGTACGAGACAATGAACCTGTCTTGATTTGACCAGCGTTAGTTGCAACTGCGATATCAGAGATTGTTGAATCTTCTGTTTCACCTGAACGGTGTGATACAACGGCAGTGTAACCAGCTTCTTTAGCCATTTCGATAGCTTCAAATGTTTCAGTCAAAGTACCAATTTGGTTAACTTTGATGAGGATTGAGTTAGCAGCACCTTCTTTGATACCTTTTGCAAGGTAGTCAGTGTTTGTAACGAAGAAGTCATCACCAACCAATTGAACACGATCGCCTAGACGTTCAGTAAGAGCTTTCCAACCTTCCCAGTCGTTTTCATCCATACCATCTTCGATAGTGATGATTGGGTATTTGTTAACCAACTCTTCAAGGTAGTCGATTTGTTCTGCTGCAGTACGTTTAGCTCCGCCTTCACCTTCAAATTTAGTGTAGTCGTAGATTCCGTTTTCATAGAATTCAGAAGAAGCACAGTCAAATCCGATAAATACTTCTTCACCTGGTTTGTAACCAGCTGTTTCAATAGCTTTGATGATAGTTTCTACAGCATCTTCAGTACCATCAAATTTAGGTGCGAATCCACCTTCGTCACCAACAGCTGTTTCAAGTCCACGTTCTTTAAGGATTTTCTTCAATGTGTGGAAGATTTCAGCACCCCAACGAAGTGCTTCTTTAAAGCTTGGTGCACCTGCTGGAAGAATCATAAATTCTTGGAAAGCGATTGGTGCGTCTGAGTGTGAACCACCGTTGATGATGTTCATCATTGGAGTTGGAAGTACTTTTGCGTTGAATCCGCCAAGGTAGTTGTAAAGTGGCACTTCAAGGTAATCAGCAGCTGCACGAGCAACAGCGATAGAAACACCAAGAATAGCATTAGCACCCAATTTACCTTTGTTTGGAGTACCGTCAAGCTTAATCATCGCACGGTCGATAGCTTGTTGGTCACGTACGTCATAGCCGATAAGTGCTTCAGCAATGATGTTGTTTACATTGTCAACAGCTTTTTGAGTTCCAAGACCGTTGTAGCGAGACTTGTCACCATCACGAAGTTCTACTGCTTCGTGCTCACCAGTAGAAGCTCCTGAAGGAACCATACCACGTCCGAAAGCACCTGATTCAGTATAAACTTCAACTTCAAGTGTTGGGTTACCGCGTGAGTCTAGGACTTCGCGTGCGTAAACATCAGTAATAATTGACATTACAATACTCTCCTTATGAGTTTTATATTTTACAATGTTAATAATACCACAAACTTTGGGCAATAACAAGAAAAAACCGAGTGAAATCGCTTTTTCATCAATTATTATAGCGTTTTTTAAACGTACGTCTTATTTTTTTCGTGTCTTCTGGGAGGGTTTTCGCTATAATAAAGGTATCAACTATCTAGGAGACAAAAATGACCGATATTAACCAACACATTATGCAGAAAGCTAGCGGGGAGCAACGTCTTAATCCTGATGAGCAAAAGCGTTATTTTGGAACTTTTAGAGAGCGTGTGGTGCTGACTATTTCACTAGAAGATGCTAGACAAGCAGCGATTCAAGCTATTTTTAGTCACGTTATTGATGATTTAAAAGATAAGTTTGGCTCATTAACCGTTAAAATCTCACCCAACTTAGAGACCAACACTCAGATTTTTTACATGAAAATTGCTCAAGAAAAGGGACTGCAAGCGACTATCGTTGATGAAGATAGGGCTAACTCTCCTTTTGGTGTCCTCGTTCATACAAATAAAGCTGAGAACAAAGACATCACGGATATCAGAGTCTCTTATGCTAGCCTACTTGACCACCCAGAGGTAGCACATCAGAAGAAAGCGTCTTTTTTACAACACCTCTTTTGTAAACACTAATCTCTAGGGTAAGATAGACTCAGCAGGTGTCCTATATTTTCAGCAGTGCGTATAAGATTTGGTTTGGCCTCTTTTAGTGTATTCTCCAGACTTTCTAGCCTTTCAATAATCGAAAAAGCCGCACAGATACCTTCTTTTTGGTAATCTAAGCACGAGACCTCCTCACTAATACTCCCACAAATGGCAACAACAGGAGTTCCCTTTGGCACGCGCCTTGCGACACCGACAGGTGCTTTTCCAGCTAAACTTTGCCGATCTAGTCGTCCTTCACCAACAATAACAAGATCGGCTTTTGTCATGCGCTCATCACAATTAACCATATCTAACACAGCATCAATCCCAGAGACTATCTGACCTTTAGCAAAAGTTACCAGTCCTGCTGCCATACCGCCACCTGCACCAGATCCTTTCCTAGAGAGTATCGTAGGATCGATAAGTTTATACAGTCTTTCCATAGCCCTATCTACTTGCTCAAACTGCTTAAAAGGCAAACCCTTTTGATGACCAAATGTATAGGTTGCCCCTTGTTTACCGCACAAGACATGGCTAACATCTGTGATAATCGTCAAAGACAAACCCTCTAGTAAAGGAGACACGTGACTGCTATCAATCTGATAAATCTCAGATAAAGAATCACCAACAGGCTCTACCTCTCTACCGCTAGCGTCTAAAAAGCAATAACCTAAGGCTTTGGCCATGCCCAAACCACCATCAATACTACTAGAGCCACCTACACCGACCATAATATCACTAATCCCCTGCTCAAGTAAGTGTATTATCATCTCACCAACACCCCTTGTTGTTATCTTTAAGGGATTGCGCCTAGCGGGCTCTACCATCTCTAAGCCACAAATATCAGCCATCTCAAAAACTGCCATCTCTTCATTTTGCGCATAGGTCGCTTTAATGGTTTGCCCAAAAGGTCCTGTCACATCGTGACTGTCATAAGTCAACCCTAGCCCATCAGCTAATGCAGCTAGAGTCCCTTCCCCACCGTCACCAATTGGCATCGCATCAAATGTCGCATGGGGAAGCGCTTTTGCTAAACCTTGTTGAAGTGCCTTAGCTACCTCCATGGCAGATAAACTTTCTTTAAATGAATCTGGCGCTAGTACAATGTGCATCGCTGTCTCCTCTCTTAGCTCATCTTAGGTTTATTATAGCCCATTTCTTTTATTTTCACTAACAAAAAAGTAGCTCTAGCGAGCTACTTTTTTAAGCTTTGATATGGTCCAAAAGGTCAATGAGCTGGTAGAGATCAGCTTGAGTAATACTATAAGGTGCTTGCTCTTTGACTATCGGTTTGGCACAAAAAGCAACACCAATACCTGCGGTTTGAATCATCGGTAGGTCGTTTGCCCCATCTCCCATAGCGATGGTATCTTGCAGACTCAAGCCATTTTCCTGTGCCCAAGCCTTTAGACAAGCTTTTTTAGTTTCTTTAGTGACAACTTCTCCCAAAACACGCCCTGTCAAAACACCCTCTTGTACTTCTAGGCGATTCGCTTTGACATAATCAATGCCTAGCTGCTTTGCTAAAACATCTACCGTCTCATGAAAACCACCCGATACTAAGCCAATCTTATAGCCACGTGCGTGCAACTCATCAACCAAGGCTTTAGCCCCGTTGGTCAAGTGAATCTCTGCTAAGACGTCTTCAAAAATACGTTCAGGCAAGCCTTTTAAAAGCGCTACACGCTCATAAAGAGCCTCCTTAAAGTCCAACTCACCACGCATGGCACGCTCTGTAATCGCACTAACACGCTCATAAACACCTGCTTTTTCCCCTAAAATATCAATAGCCTCTTCTTGGATAAGTGTGGAATCCACATCCATAACCAATAATCCTTTTGTCTTCATGAGCACCTCTACCTTTCTTTTACCCTATTTTATAGAAAGCTGACTTGATTTGCAAAAATGTTACTTAAAATCCTTAAAAGAGTTCGTCTCTCCACTTTTATAAGCCTCATGGGCTAGTCAACAACTCTAAAAACAAGCTATTACCACCTCATCATGCTCTAGGTGACGAGCGAACTCTGCTATTTATAAAATCGTTTAGCCTTCTGATAACTAGTACAGACTCTAGCGAACTTCAGCCTTGATATCTTGTTTTAGCGCTTTTGTGATTTTATCCATGTATTTGTTGACTTCTTCGTCAGTTAAATTATCCATTGGATTTTGGAAAGTCAAACTATAAGCCATTGATTTAAAGCCTGATGCGATATGCTCACCTGCATAGACGTCAAAGAGCTTTAGGTCAACCAAACGCTTCACACCTGCTGCATAAATAGCATCAACAATGTCTTGATGAGTGACATCGTTTGTCACCAGTAAAGCCATATCGCGACTAACAGCAGGGTATTTGCTAATCTCCTTAAAGGCATCATCAACTGTCAATAGTGCCTCTAACTTAGTGACATCGAGTTCAGCTACATAAGTTTCAGCAATACCATAGTCTTTAGCGGTCTGTGGGTGAACTTGTCCGATAAAGCCTAACTTGTCTCCTTTGTTCATAATAGCTGCTGTGCGTCCTGGGTGCATATTAGTGAGACTCTTGTCAACTACGTATTCCACTGCTAACCCAAGCTGCATGAACAAAGCGTCTAAAATACCTTTTGCATAAAAGAAATCAACAGCTTGTGCCTTTGTTTGAAAGTCCTTTTCATGGATGAGACCTGTCAGTGCAATCGCTAAATGACTCACTTCATTTGGCAAATCTTCTTGAGGATTTCCTGTCTGCTCAAAGACTTTTCCTAACTCATAAAAGGCAAGGTTATTATTTTTTCTCGCACTATTATAAGCAACTGTATCAAGCATACCTGATACGATATTTTGACGTAAAACAGAGCGCTCAACACTCATTGGCCACATCAACTCCGTCAATTGTGTTTTTGAAGGTGTGAAGGCTACTGCTTTTTCAGGTGTTGTGAGGGCATAGGTGATAATTTCAGATAAGCCTGCTCCTTCTAGAATTTGGCGCATGCGACGAGAAAGTTTTTGAGACGACGTCAGCTCACCTGCTGTTCCACCAGCTTCTGGCAAGCTACTTGGTAACTTGTCATAGCCATAAATACGCGCAATTTCTTCAACTAAATCGGCTTGAATGCTGATATCCCAACGACGGCGTGGTACCGAAACACTAAAACTATCGCCATCAATCTCTAAGCCAAACCTTAAACGTCTAAAAATATCTCTCAGATCATCTTTTGTCAAGTCAGTACCCAAGCGTGCATTGACATAATCCAAGTGACTAGAAACCACAATAGGGGCTGTATCAAGCTGACCTGCTTGAATCTGACCAGATAGGACCTCTCCACCACCTAGCTCTGCCACCATAGCCGCAGCAAAATCAAGCGCCTCAAGCACCGTATCATAATTAACTCCTTTTTCAAAACGAGATGAACTCTCCGAGCGTAAATTGAGACGATTGCTAGTCTTACGGATGCTAGCACCATCAAAGACAGCTGCTTCTAAAACAACCTTGCTTGATTGATTATCAATTTCTGTGCTAGCGCCTCCCATAACACCTGCTAGTGCCACTGGTTTGTCATTGACTGTAATCACTAAGTCAGATGTCTCTAAATCACGTTCTTCCCCATCTAAAGTAGTCAGACGCTCACCTTCTCTAGCTTGACGCACAAGGATGTGGTTAGCCTCAAACTTATCTAAATCAAAAGCATGCATCGGTTGACCAAAATACAATAACACATAATTGGTCACATCGACCACATTATTGATAGGACGAATGCCTGCATTCATCAAAAGATTTTGTAACCATTGAGGACTTGGTGCGACACTCACACCTTCAACAATACGACTTGCGTAGAACAAAGCCTTGTCAGATGCGATCTCAACAGATAAGCGCTCACTGGCTTTTGACTCGCTTTCGATAATAGCTTTTGGAGAAAAGGTCACTTCCTTATCATAAATAGCTGCCACTTCATGGGCAACACCGCGCATAGACAAGGCATCCGCACGGTTAGGTGTAATGGATAACTCAATGATATCATCATCTAAGTCCAAGTAAGGAAAAACACTCTCTCCGACCTTCGCATTATCAGGTAGTATTTGAATACCATCTGCAAAATCTTTAGGTATGATACTATCAGATAGACCTAGCTCAGCTAACGAGCAAATCATACCTAGAGACTCCATACCACGAATCTTACCTTTTTTAATTTTATAATTATCAGCAATACGCGCACCTGGAAGCGCTACGATAACTTTGATGCCAGCTGTCACATTTGGCGCACCACAGACAATCTGACGAGGCTCTTCATCACCTGTATCAACTTGACAGAGATGAAGATGTGTATCTGGTACATCCTCACAAGATAAGACATGACCTACGACTAATTTTGAGAGGCCGTCTGCGTGATTGATAATCCCTTCAACTTCAATACCAGTTGTTGACATTTTTTCAGCTAATTCAGCACTTGGCACATCAATAGCCACCAAGTCTTTAAGCCACTTGTATGATACTAACATAGATTTTTCACAGGATAAACTACCTGCTGATTCCTTTCATTTTACTCTGTTGGATTATTTGTAAGCTAAAATTACAACATAATACTCACTAATAGGTGAAGTGTCTGCTATCCAAATCTTTATAGCAACCGTTCACAAACATCTAGAATTGTTTCAAAAAGCGCACATCTCCTTGGTAAAAAGCACGAATGTCATTGATACCATAGCGGAGCATGGCAATACGCTCTTGCCCAAGACCAAAGGCAAATCCAGAATATTTTTCAGCATCCAGACCTGACATCTCAAGTACACGTGGGTGCACCATACCTGCTCCTAAAATTTCTATCCAGCCTGTTTTTTTGCAGACATTACAGCCTTTACCGCCACACTTAAAGCATGACACATCCACTTCGACAGATGGCTCTGTGAATGGGAAATAAGACGGACGCAGGCGAATCTCCCTATCCTCACCAAACATCTTACGAATGATCAACTCAAGTGTACCTTTCAGATCACTCATAGAAATCTGCTCACCAACTACTAAGCCTTCAATTTGATGAAATTGATGTGAGTGGGTCGCATCGTCTGTATCACGTCTAAATACACGCCCTGGCGAAATCATCTTGAGTGGTCCTTTACTAAAATCATGCTGATCCATAGTTCTAGCTTGGACTGGTGATGTGTGCGTACGCAATAAAATTTCCTCAGTGATATAGAAGGTGTCTTGCATATCACGGGCTGGGTGGTCTTTAGGCAGATTCATCCGCTCAAAGTTATAAAAATCTTTCTCCACTTCAAAGCCATCAACGACTTGAAAGCCCATACCTAAGAAGATATCTTCGATTTCTTCACTGGTTTGCGTCAAGACATGACGCTGTCCAATAGCAATTGGTCTGCCAGGTAGGGTCACATCAAGACTTTCTGACTCGAGCTGTTGTTGAATACGCATCTGCTCTAAAAGCTCTGCTTTTCTTTCAAAAGCACTGGTCAAAACATCACGTGCTTCATTGACTTGCTTACCAACAACAGGACGCATCTCAGCCGATAAGTCTTTCAATCCTTTTAAAAGCTCAGTTAGAGAACCTTTTTTCCCCAAGACCTGCACACGTAAGTCTTGTAGCTCCCTAGCATTGTCACTAGCCATATCTTTGAGACGATCTTGCGTTGACGCTAGTAAATCTTCTAGTTGTTGTTGTAAATCCATATATCCTCCTATATTTGTGCTCAAGCATAAAAAAAGTGTCAAGCTCCTCAAAGCGGAGCGTTGACACGCGGTACCATCCGTTTTTTATCTGCTCTTTGCAGACCTTAATTGACATCCTTTAGGTGAGTGAATTGGGTATGCTTTGTCTTAGCCAACTTCCAGTCACGATTGGCATTCCCTGATAAGATTCCACAAACTTACTAGTCTCACAGATGTGATTATTCAATTAGCCTTATTGTAGCAAAAATTTGCTATTCTTTCAATACCTTATTGACGTCTTGATACCTGTCCAGTAGCATAATCAAATTGTAAGCCTTCTTGGACATTAGGAACAAAGACGTTAAACTCTAGACTGCCGTCTGATGATTTAGCTTCAAGATGAACCCCAGAGGCTAATAAATTATCCCCATCATAGATGAGAGTTACACGATAACGGACACGTTTATTACGGTCTAGTGCTTTTCTAACTAAGCCTTCAAAATAATTTTGGCCTGTTGAATCCTCACTATTGGCTTGATTGGCCCAAGCAGCTTGTGTCGCAATATTTTGCGGATTGCTGGTTGAGGCATCAAAGCCCTTCAACCCACCCACTAAAGCATAAGCCAGTAAGTGCCCTCGATCAACAGCATGTGTATAGCGCCCACTCAAGTCGTGTAATTGATGCCAGGCTGGGGGTGTCCAAGAAGTTGAAGCATTACCTGTCTCTTCGCGACTCTTGTATTGACGGGTCGCCTTACTTAAAAGCGCATTGCCTCTATAAGCTACGGTTTGTCCTTGGACAACCTTTGTCTCATTATTGGCATAAGGAGCACTTGATACCTTAGCATCCAGAGTCGTTTTATTACCATTGATGATAAAAGCTCCAGCACCATTAAAGGCAAGGTCGCCTTTTAACTGCTGACGTACATTGCTTGTCAGAACAGATGTCGCTAACTCTTTGCTAGGTGTATTTTGTGAGGGCGCTTTTTCTGATGATGAGCTGCTCTGATAAGTCAGGCTAGAAACAAGCTCACGGACTGGATTGTCCTGTGGTAAAAACTCTGCTCCACCAACCAAGACCAGTAAAACGGATACCAGTAAGGCTAGAGCTGAGTATGTTTTTTTAGATGTTGCTTTCTTTTTTACCATACTTATTGTCCTGTAAATTTGGCAATAAGATCGTGCCAAGTCGATGGTGATAAAATAGACAAGGGATTTTGTCCATCACCAATGACACCGTAACCAATCATCAACCCTAAAGCTAAAAAAAGGATACTTAGCAAAATGACAAGAGCAATTAAACCTAATTGTTTGCCGACATAGCGTAAACCTGTATTCATCAGCTCTCCTCACTCACACGACGGATATTAGCTCCAAGTGCCTTCAACTTGTCATGAAATTGGTAATAACCACGGTCTAGATGCTCCAACTTACCAACACTTGTCATCCCTTGAGCTACCATACCTACAAGAATCAAGGCAGCACTAGCCCTTAGGTCTGTGGACATGACAGGCGCCCCTTGCAACTTGTCACCTCCATGAATCACTGCTGTATCACGCATGATTTCAGAGCGAAGACCCATACGACGCATTTCTTCTAGATGTTGGAAACGGTTTTCAAAGACGGTTTCAATCATAGTTGACTCGCCAGCAACAACTGCCATTAAAGCTGTAAATTGTGCTTGCATGTCTGTTGGAAAACCTGGATGAGGTAGAGTTTTGACTGTCACTGGCTTTAGATTCGTTACATCAGATGTCACTCGAATCCCATGTTCTTCTTCTGTGACAGACACTCCCATCTCCAATAATTTTGAAATGAGTGGACGATTATGCTCCCAAATCGCATTTTTTATCAAGACATCACCTGAAGTCATTGCAGCTGCCACCATAAATGTTCCTGCTTCAATACGGTCTTGAACCACATCGTGTTCTGCACCATGAAGCCTGTTCACTCCCACAATGGTAAGCGTCTCTGTACCAGCGCCACGCACTTTAGCTCCCATTTTATTGAGTAAAACCGCTAAATCTACAATCTCTGGCTCACGCGCTGCATTTTCGATAATAGTAGTCCCTTTGGCTAAAGTAGCTGCCATCATCAAATTTTGGGTTGCTCCAACAGAAGGAAAATCCATGTAAATCGTCGTACCGTGAAGTTCTTTAGCTGTTGCTGTAATATCACCACCATTTTGGGTAATCACAGCCCCCATAGCTTCCAAACCTTTCAAGTGCAAGTCAATAGGACGGCTTCCAATCGTACAGCCCCCTGGCATAGACACGACTGCGTGTCCCTTACGAGCCAAAATAGGCCCCAAAGCAACAATCGAAGCACGCATTTTGCTAACATACTCATACGGTGCCACATCTAAAATGTCCCCAGTAGCATCAACAATCACTTCATTAGTCGCTTCATTAAAGGTCACATCAATATCTAGACCACGTACTACATTGTTCATCGTAAAGACATCAGACAAAATAGGCACATTAGTCAAGCGAGAGATCCCTTCTTCTGCTAAAATGGTTGCCGCTAAAAGAGGCAACACCGCATTTTTAGCCCCTTCGATAGTGACTTCTCCCACCAGACGTGTGTGACCACCTTCAATAATGATTTTATCCATGATATTCTCCATTTACACATTTACAATAGTATCTTTAGATTATACCATAAAGTTTCTCTAGGGTCATTTTTCTAAACTCATAGCGTTCCTAAAAGAGCCGTCTGCAAGAGTGTGATGATATCCAACACAAAATGACTGACCAAATAACCTACAGCAATACTAAGCAATATCAAAAAGATACGTAGTTGCCCTGTAGCTTGTTCACTTGGCTTTATGACTTTAGACCAATCAAACAAACTAATCAGCAAACGATGCACCAACATAATAAAGATAAGATGACTCATCAAAGTCACTAATAACAATATGTATTCCATGATTTTATTATAGCATAAAACTATTAAGATGTAGTTAGAGAATTGTATAGACTAATATCTTCAAAAAAAGACTGGACTAGCATCCAATCTTTTTTCGTAGCATCAATATTTATTTCCGACATTGATACGGTTTAGAGCTCTGCGAAGAGCGACTTGAGCGCGTTGCACATCGTCTGGCCGATGCTCTTGTTCAGCAATTTCAATCGCACGCTCAGCACGTAATTTAGCACGCTCAGCACGACTAATATCAATATCACGCTCACGCTCAGCAGAATCAGCGACAATAGTAATCACATTGTCCTTTATTTCAATAATACCACCGTTGATGGCAATCCAATCAACGTGATTGTCATCATCGGCACGACGCACTTTTAATTCACTAACACTTAGAGGGGCGATGAGATTGATATGTCCCGGTAAGACTCCAATTTCACCTTCCTTAGTCACAGCATGAATAAAGGTTGCGTGGTGGTCATATTTTAAACCATCTGGTGTCACTACTTGAACAGTCATTTCTGCCATCATGTCACCTCATTAGTAGTTCATTTTCTTAGCTTTTTCAATGACATCATCAATGCCACCTACCATACGAAAGGCATCTTCTGGAAGCTCATCGTGCTTACCTTCAAGGATTTCCTTAAATCCACGAACAGTTTCTTCAACAGGGACATAAGACCCTGGTTGTCCTGTAAAGGTTTCAGCGACGTTAAAGTTTTGAGAGAGGAAGAACTGGATACGACGGGCGCGACCCACCAAGACTTTCTCATCTTCAGAAAGTTCATCCATCCCCAAAATAGCAATAATGTCTTGCAATTCACGATAACGTTGTAAGACATGTTGGACTTCAGTAGCTACTTGATAATGTTCCTCACCTACAATTTCTGGAGACAAGGCACGAGAGCTTGAGGCTAGCGGATCAACCGCTGGGTAAATCCCCATTTGCGTCAATTTACGCTCAAGGTTGGTTGTTGAGTCCAAGTGAGCAAAAGCTGTTGCTGGCGCTGGGTCAGTATAGTCATCGGCTGGGACATAAATCGCTTGAATAGACGTTACCGAACCTTTATTAGTAGAGGTGATACGCTCTTGTAATTGTCCCATTTCTGTCGCTAGGGTTGGTTGGTAACCAACAGCTGATGGCATACGTCCTAAAAGAGCTGATACTTCCGAACCGGCTTGGGTGAAGCGGAAGATATTATCAATGAAGAGAAGCACATCTTGTCCTTCAACATCACGGAAATACTCAGCAATCGTCAAACCAGTCAAAGCGACACGCATACGTGCTCCTGGTGGTTCATTCATCTGACCAAAGACCATAGCAGTCTTTTCAATAACTCCAGATTCTTTCATTTCCCAGTAAAGGTCATTCCCCTCACGAGTACGCTCACCAACACCTGTAAAGACTGAAATCCCACCATGCTCTTGAGCGATATTGTGAATCAATTCTTGGATAAGGACCGTTTTACCGACACCGGCACCACCGAAGAGTCCGACCTTCCCACCTTTCAAATAAGGGGCTAAAAGGTCAATAACTTTAATACCTGTTTCCAAGATTTCAGATGATGTTGATAATTCGTCAAATGATGGGGCTTTTTTATGAATAGGTTCACGCTCAGCATCGTCACCAAAAGGCTCCTCTAGGTCAATCGTATCTCCAAGCACATTGAACACACGACCTAGTGTTTTATCACCAACTGGTACACTGATGGGACGTCCTGTATCTAGGACTTCCATACCACGTGTAAGCCCATCTGTTGATTCCATAGCGATTGTACGTACCACGCCGTCACCCAATTCAAGAGCAACTTCAAGGACGATTTTTTGACTTTTATCGCCATTTTTATAAACAATCAATGCATTATTTATCTCAGGGAGGGTGTCATCTGTTGCAAACGCGACGTCAACAACAGGTCCCACTACCTGAGCAATTTTGCCTGAGCTCATTTATTTCTCCTTCTTATACAAGATATAAAACTAGGAGTCATCCTAGGTTAATAATGATAGCCATAAGGCTTATTCTAGCGCATTAGCTCCTGCTACGATTTCTGTAATTTCCTGTGTAATGGCTGCTTGACGCGCACGGTTATACTCAATAGTCAGCTCATTGATCACATTTTTAGCGTTATCGGTGGCTGTTTGCATAGCAGTCATTCCAGCCGCATGCTCAGCCGTTTTAGCATCAACAATCGCGCCATAAATCAGACTTTCTGTGTATTGTGGCAACAACTGCTCCAAAATCGCTTCGCGGTCTGGCTCTAACTCAAAGCCTGAGACACCTTCTTTACTAGCTTCATCAGCATCAAGCTCTGTAATCGGTAGCATTTGTTGGACACGCACTTGACTAGTCAAGCTGTTAACATGGTGATTATAGCAGACATAAAGCTCATCATACAGTTCATTTTTATACATCTCAACTGATTTTGAGATGATCTTACCGACTTGCTCAAAGCTTGGCTGATCAGCTAAACCACGTAATTCAAAGGCAACATTGAGACCACGCGCTTTAAAAAAGTCAGATCCTACACTACCAATTGAAATGATAGCATAATCATTTTTATCACCGTGGTACTCGTCAATCAAGTCCATCATCGCCTTTAAAATCTTAGAATTATAGCCACCAACTAATCCTTTATCAGACGTAATGACGATATAACCTGTCTTTTTGACAGGACGAGACACCAACATGGGATTGTCTGAACCTGTTGTCAACTCTGATTTTAATAAGTCAGTTGTAATCTGACGAATCTTAGCGGCATAGATTTGGAAATCACGTGCAGACTGCTCGGATTTGACAAGTTTGGCTGATGATACCATCTGCATGGCACTCGTTATCTTACTTGTCTTTTCCGTTGAGATAATGCGTTCTTTAATTTCACTAAGAGAGCCTGTCATAGAAATTCCTCCTATGCCTTAATATCAGACTGGTCTTTAAATTCTTGAATCGCAGCATCAAGGAGTGCTTCTTCTGGCAAGTCCTTGGTTGTTCTAATAGTCTCAAAAATATCAGCATGATGCGCATCAAAATAATCGTAGAGCCCTTCTTCAAAGACAGACAAGCAATCCACTGGAACATCATCTAAAAAGCCATGTGTTAGGGCATATAGAATAACCACTTGTTTTTCAACTGGCAAAGGCTTGTGTAGCGGTTGTTTTAGGACTTCAACCGTACGACGACCACGATTGAGTTTGGCTTGTGTCGCAGCATCCAAGTCAGAACCAAATTGTGTGAACGCTTCTAACTCACGATAAGAAGCCAAGTCCAGACGCAAAGTACCTGCTACTTTTTTCATGGCCTTAATCTGCGCAGCACCACCAACACGTGATACCGATGAACCAGCGTCAATGGCTGGACGAATACCTGAGTTAAAGAGATTTTCTTGAAGGAAGATTTGACCATCAGTAATAGAGATAACGTTCGTTGCGATATAGGCAGAAATATCGCCCGCTTTGGTCTCAATAAATGGCAAAGCTGTAATCGAACCACCACCAAGAGCATCTGATACTTTAGCTGAACGTTCCAAAAGACGGCTATGCAGATAGAAAACATCCCCTGGATAAGCTTCACGACCTGGTGGACGACGTAAAAGAAGGGATAATTCACGATAAGCCACGGCTTGCTTAGATAAATCATCGTAAACGATAAGGACGTGCTTGCCGTTATACATAAACTCTTCTGCCATAGCGACACCCGCATAAGGGGCGATATAAAGTAGCGGAGAAGGTTGGGACGCTGATGCTGTCACAACGATAGTATAATCAAGCGCACCAAATTTACGTAGGGTTTCTACCTGTGTTCTTACGGTTGATTCTTTTTGACCAATAGCGACATAGATACAAATCATATCTTGCCCTTTTTGATTTAAAATAGCATCAATAGCTACAGACGTCTTACCTGTCTGACGGTCACCGATGATTAACTCACGTTGACCACGTCCAATAGGCACTAGAGCATCGATAGCTTTGATACCTGTTTGGAGCGGTTCAGACACAGACTTACGCTCCATAACACCAGGAGCTGGTGCCTCAACAGGGCGTGTTTTACTCGTCTTAATCTCTCCTAAACCATCAACTGGTTGACCAAGAGGATTAACCACACGGCCAATAAGAGCTTCCCCTACTGGTACTTCCATGATTTTTCCAGTACGTTTGACAACATCGCCTTCACGGATACTTGAAAAATCACCCAAAATGATAATCCCCACATCACTTGTCTCCAAGTTTTGTGCCATACCATAAGCACCATTTGAAAATTCAAGAAGCTCACCGCTCATAGCATTGTCAAGCCCACGAGCTCTGGCAATACCATCACCGATATAGGTGACAACACCCGTTTCTGTGACGTCAAAATTTGGCTGGAAGTTTTCAATTTGCTTTTTGATTAAAGCGCTAATTTCTTGTGCATTGATTGCCAAAAATCTACACCACCTTCTATTTTAGATTTTGTTTAAATTGTTGCAATTGACTACGAATGCTCATATCAATTGTCTGGTTATTTGCATTGATAATGAAACCGCCGATAATCCCTTCATCGACAATTTCTACCAGTTGACCAGCAGAAATTGCTAGTTTTTCCTTAGCAATGGCTAAAAAGCGCTTCTTTTGCTCAGCCGATAAGCTAATAGCCGTTGTTACATAAATATCATGTGTATTGGTTGCTTTGGCTTCTTTTTCTAAAAAAGCTTGGCAAATAGCGTAGAGTAGATGTTCACGCTCATTTTGTAAAATTACCTCAAGAAAATTGTTCACATAAGTTGAACTAAACTCTTGAAACAACCTAACAACCGAAGCCTTATCCTCTCGTGATAAGGCAAAGTTTGACATTAGGCTATTTAACTCTTCTTTGTCAAACACACTCAGAATCGCTGTAACATCGTCCTTGACCGCTTCCAGTTGATTATGCGCCATAGCAACCTCTAAAAGACTACTTGCATACTGGTCAACTAGTGCTTGTGTTTTTTTATCCATTAAGCATCTCCTAGTTGGTCCAGATACGTATCAATCAACTGACTTTGAGCTTTTTTATCCAGATTAGCTGTCATGACTTTCTCAGCCAACAAAATGGTCAAATCTGCTACATCGCCCTTAACGCTAGCAAGAGCTTCTGATTTGCTTTGTTCGATATCTTGTTTTGCCTTGTCTTTTAGACGACCAGCTTCAAGACGTGCTTCTGTGATAATCTGCTCACCTTTTGTATTACCTAGTTCCTTAGCATTGGCTATGATTTGCCCCGCTTCACCCTTAGCAGCGCTCAATTCCTGATGGCGTTTACTTGCCAAATCTTCTGCTTCTTTTCGTGCTGCCTGTGCCGTATCAATATCAGTTGCGATACGGTTAGCACGTTGTTCAAAAATGCCTGTAATATTATCCCAAGCAAAGAGACGGATGAGTACAAGCAATAAAATAACAGAACCAGTAATAATGATAATATTACCAAGAGTTGTACTATTTATTAGTATTGACATATTTCTCCTCTTCTATACTGACTCATCATTGACTTTTTTGCCAATATAGCTTGAACTTAAAATGATAAAGACATAAGCTTGAATAAAGCCGATAAAGACTGAAAAAGCTGTCCATGCCATATTAAGTACAAAAGCTACAGGACCTGCAAAGATAGATAAATGGGCTAACTGTAACAATAAAGACGTCATAACACCACCAGCGTAGATATTCCCAAATAAACGTAGGGCAAGAGAAGCGACATTGGTCACCTCTTCTAGCAAGTTCATTGGAAGCATCGCTGGGTAAGGCTCTATGAAGCCTTTAAGGTAGCCACCAAATCCTTTTTTGCGGATACCTTCCACATGACAGACAATGGCTATCATAAGTGACAAGGTTAAATCGACACCAAAATTTTCAGTAGGTCCTGTCCAAAAATTATAACCTCCAGCTTCTATTTTAGTCAAAAGCCCTAGGTTATTAGCAACAAAGACAAAGGTAAAGATGACAAACATCAAAAGGCTGTAATTTTTAGTGTAGTTTCCAAGATTTTGTGAAATCGTGTCATTCACCATCTCATAGAGAAATTCTAACACATTTTGCTTACCTTTTGGCTTTAAGCTCATCTTATGGCTAGCCCAAAAGACTAGGAAAAAAATGATGGTAACAGTCAAGAGAGACATGGCAAGGATGGTCAAATCAAAATCAATGCCCAAAAAAGATACGGTTGGATTACTTGTAGATTCCAATCCTCATCCCTCCTTTTTTCTAATAAATGACTATTGTACTATGAATGTAAAGGCAAAGAGAATAAAGAATGTACCTTCGATAAAGGCAACACCTGTGAACATCAATGTTTGCAATTTGCTAAACATTTCTGGTTGACGCGCTGCTGCTTTGGCAACGTTGGCAACCAAGATACCTTCACCAATAGACACGCCCAATACGGCGATACCAAGTGCTAAAATAGCTAAATTCATAATAGAATTCTCCTTTAAATTTTTTACTCTGTTTATTTTAGACCTATTTAGAAGTAATGTCAACGAAAAGACTAGTGTTATCAAGCGCTTTCATTAAAAATCACTCACCTTTTTTCACCATTATGGACGTTTTTAGACATTTTGTATAATATCTAATAATGAGACGATAAAAAAGAAAAAGGACTGACGTCCTTTTAATCTGTATCTAATTCTTTTGTCTGCTCTTCTAAACCTTCGACTTCTGTTGCAAATTTTTGAGCAATAGCTTCCATAGCAAGATCTTCAGGGTCTAATAAGAGAGCATCATCTGCAATCTCATCAGTATCTGCAAAAAAGGTGATATGATTTTTCAGATTGGTCAGTGTAATCGGCGCATCTCCGCCATACTCACCGTCCAAATTGATCATCATACGCTTATCAGATTGCGGCTCAATGACAATCTTGCTGGATTTGATATACTCGATACGCTTATCATGAATGTGCTTTCCAGAAAGTAAGAGACGAATTAAACTTAACAAATGGATGAGATTGGCCGTTTTGACAATAATCAAAGTAAACAAGCCATCATCTAGCTTAGCATCTGGTGCAATTTGCTCAAAGCCTCCAACAGAATTGGTAATGGCTGCAAACATCATAGAGGCTTCTCCCTCAAAGACACCATGATCATGTGTGATTTTGACAGGAACATTGCTAACACGTGGCATAAGCTCAGCCCCCTTAGCGAGATAAGCTAGGTAGCCAAAAGTAGTCTTTAAATGACTGGGCACACTATATGTCAACTCTGTCAAAGTACCTGCGGCTGCGATATTGATAAAATACGTATTTTCTCTGGCACGACCAATATCCATCTTGACCATCTGCCCTTTACCGATAACCTTGGCAGCAGCAACGGGATTTCCCCTAGGGATCTTTAGAGCTCTGGCAAAATCATTGGTGGTACCTGTCGGGATAATCGCCATTTTAGGGCGTATTTTAAGAGGAGCTATGCCATTAACGACCTCATTTATCGTACCATCTCCTCCTGCTGCAACGATGAGGTCAAAGCCAGCCTTAGCCGCACGAGTTGCTTCATGTTTAGCCGAATGCTCGGCTGGGGTCGTCTGAAAAGCAGAGCTTTCATAGCCAAAGCCCTCTAAAATGTCCAAAACTTCTGCCACATTTTTCTTCATGATTTCCTGACCAGAGGTCGGATTATAGATTAAACGTGCTTTTAGTTGTTTTGTCACTCGATTCACTTCTTTCTAATCACTTACAAATCCTTGAGCCATTCCTCACTACGAATCTCAATACCTAGCTCTTGTGCTTTTGTGAGCTTACTTCCAGCATCACTGCCTGCCACCAGCATATCTGTTTTTTTAGAAACACTTCCTGTCACTTTAGCCCCTAGTGACTGTAACTTCTCTTTAGCTTGGGCTCTTGTCATGGTTTCCAACTTACCAGTCAGTACAATGGTCTTTCCAGACAAGAGCGCATCATCGCTAACGATATCACCCAAGAAGCTGAGGTTCACACCATAACTAGACAACTCGTCTAATAGGTCCATAACCTCTTTTTTTGCAAAATACTGGGTTAGCGACTGTGCAATAACCTCTCCAATCCCTTCGATAGCTGCAATCGCTTCATGATTGGCAACAGAGAGACTCTTGATATCACCAAAGACCTCTAGGAGCTGTCTTGATACCTTTGCGCCGACATGGCGAATACCTAGCCCAAAAAGCAAACGCTCTGCTGAATTGTCTTTGGATTGTTGGATAGAGGCGACTAATTTGCTAGCTGATTTCTCCTGAATACCATCTAAGGCGATAAGGTCTTCCACCTGCAATTGATAAATATCAGCAACATCTCGTATCAAATGGGCTTGAAAGAGCTTTTTGACCATGGAAGGACCAAAGCCTGTGATATTCATAGCATCTCGACTAGCAAAATGCGCTAGACGCTCCTGAATCTGACTAGGACAAGTCGGATTGATACAACGCAGAGCCACTTCATCTTCAAAATGCACTAAATCACTCGAGCAAGATGGGCAAGCTGATGGGATTGGCATTGGGGCTTGATTTGTCCGTTGATTAAGGACCACACGTAATACAGCTGGAATAATATCACCAGCTTTATAGACGATAACTGTATCACCAATACGAATATCCTTCTCTGCGATATAATCAACATTATGAAGGGTCGCACGGCTGACTGTGGTTCCTGCCAAACTAACAGGGCTTAGATTGGCGGTCGGTGTGACAACACCTGTACGCCCTACCGTCCAATCAACAGACAAGAGTTCTGCTTCTTTTTCCTCTGCTGGAAATTTATAAGCTATGGCCCAACGAGGCGCCTTAACCGTATAGCCCAGCTCTTCTTGCATAGCCAGATGATTGACCTTAATCACAATACCATCTATCTCATATGGTAGGCTATCGCGTTCTTCTTGAATACTCTCTATGAAGTCCCAAATCTCAGCCATCGAGCTCGTTGTGAGACGACGATGATTGACTGAAAACCCATAGCTGTCAAGCTCTTTTAGGACATCATCTTGTGTCTGACGACTTGTCGGACTCGCTTCTTGATAGAGGAAAGTCGCCAATTGACGCTTAGCCACAATCGCTGTATCTAGCTGACGAAGTGTCCCTGCGGCAGCATTTCTAGGATTAGCAAACTCACTCTCACCACTTGCTCTACGCTCTAAATTGAGCTTGTCAAATGAATCCTTAGGTAAATAACACTCCCCACGAACTGTTATATTGAGTGGCTCTTTTAAGGTCAGCGGAATATCGTTGACACGCTTTAAATTCTCTGTGATATTTTCACCAATACGACCATCACCACGTGTCGCACCAACACTTAAAACACCCTCAACATAAGTCAAGGAAATAGACAAGCCGTCAATCTTCAACTCTGCCATATAACTAGCATCTGGAAAACGTTCCTTGACTCTATGGTCAAAAGCCTCTAACTCGTCACGCGAAAAAGCATCCTGCAGAGAATAAAGCGGATAGGTGTGCTGATATTTTTCAAAACCATCTAACACAAGACCACCAACACGATGGGTCGGACTATCAGGTAAGATAGCTTCTGGATGTGCTTTTTCTAAGTCCACCAGCTCACGATAGAGCTTGTCATAGTCACTATCAGAAATACTCGGATTATCGTCAGTATAATACTCTTTAGCATAGCGATTAAGGAGCATCACTAATTCATTCATTCGTTTCGTCATAATCTTATTTTATCATAAACTAAGCATTTCTGGCTGATTTTATGGCTAATATCCACAAAAAAACTACACAGGAGTGTAGTTTTCAAGTTAACGTGTAAAATCAATTTGTTTTGAGATACGGTCGATGACCAAAGCGCCGATTAACAGCGAAGCCAATTCGCCAAGAGCGGTGGTCAACCATGTGAACCAAAATGGGGCATTAGCTACAATAACTAACTCTGCTGCAACGGTCACCATAGACGCTGCAAAGAAAAAAGAAAAGAAAAAGAAAGCTTTGTTAAATACCCCACCAAACAATCGCTCTTTCATATAGCCTTTAAAAAGATAAACACCCAAGCTGACAAAGATAAGGGTAGATAAGCCACCTACTACCACATCAATCAAGCCATAAGTGAAAAAGTTGGCAATCATACAGCCAACTGTCACGCTGACAATATAGCGACGATTGTAAAAGGCAAGAAAGTTTAGCATTTCTGCGACCCGAAATTGATAGGCACCGTAAGAGATGGCATTTAGAGGTGGTAGTGTGGTTAGCACTACATATAAAGCAGCCACAATAGCCATCTTGGCAAAGTCATTGACAGTAAAAGTTTTCATGATAGTCTCCTTTAACACTTAGCTTAGCTAAGGTTTGTAATATGCTTGGCGAAAGGAACATAAGCACCAAGGGTTGCTAGGCAACTGTTTTATTCTACCACAAAACGAAACGACAAGCAATACAGATAAGAATTTAGCTAGGTTTCTTACCCAAGCTATGGTATAATAAGCTCATGACTAGATTAGAAAACCTATTAAAATCATTATTAACTAGCGAAGGTGGACTTTACCTCATTTTTGGAGGATTGACAACTCTTCTCTATATGGCTGTTCGTTTTATCATATTTCCTATTGTCAACAGCGCTTCTGTGGCTGCTGTTATCGCCAATATCATCTCTATTTTATTTGCTTTTATCACGAACGATACCATCGTTTTTCGTCAGGAGAGAGACGGTTATCTCTATCGTTTTATCAAATTTATCACAGCAAGACTGGCTACTTTTGCGCTTGATGTCGCTTTAGCTTGGATTTTTGTGACAAAATACCCTCACATCATCGGGCAATTTGTCAATGACAATCCCAAAGTCATCAATACTGTTGAGATGATTATGGCGCAAGTCTTAATTATCGCGCTTAACTATCTCTTTAGTAAACTCTTTATTTTTAATAATACAAAACAGTGAGGTTATTCCTCACTGTTTTTTGATTCTTTAGATGAGCGCCCTTGGATAAGCGAAGCAATATCTCCCCGACGTGTCTGGGCAGTTTGTCCTTCTTTTAATTCTTGATAGCTCGCATTTAAAATAGCACCAAAGATGATGAGATTAGCTAAAAAGATAAACCAAACCATCAAGATGAACATCACCACTGACCCAAAGACCTTGATATCTACAAAACGTCCAATGCGACTAAAGATGTAACCACTTACTAAGTTGCTAAAAAAGACCATGACAATCGTCACAAAAAGTGCTCCTGGTAAGAGATAGCGTAATTTTTTGATACGGACATTAGGTAAGACAAAATAAAGCGTCATGATGCCCATAAAAATCGTTATCACTGTCACTGGCTGAAAGAGACTAAGTAAGAGAGTCGTCAAACTATCCCAGAGCTGGTAGCGATCCAAAAGCAGCTGAATAAACGGTTTTGAAAAGGTTGAGATAATCAACACAAAGGTCAATAGGAAAAACAAGAGAAAACTCGTAGCTAACCCTATGAGACGTCCTACTACAAAATCACGATGATGAGATACTCCGTAAGCCTTATTGATAGCTTTTTGAAGAGATGTCAGACTTTTGGCCATCGTCCAAAAGGCCGTCAATGTCGCCACTCCCAAGACACTTTTGGAAGGATTTGAAAAGATGCTGGTAATGACAGAAGCGCTAATCTCATACAAATTTTGAGGCAGATTGGCCTCTAAAAAACGTAGAAAATCACTAATATTGATGTTTAAATAAGGAAAGATATTCGCCGCTATAACAACCAATGGAAAGGCCGTCAACAAAAGATAATAAGCAACAGCAATGCCTGATAAATCCATCTCGGCACTCTTATAGTGCTTCAAAAAAATCTGAATAGCTGGCTGATTAAACTTATCCGATAAACGTCCTAAAAGCGATTTCTTTGTCATGATTAGTAAGTTCTTTCTTCTCCTTGACTGGTTAAAATTTGAGGGCCATCTTTTGTGATGACAAATTGATGTTCATATTGGCAAGAAAGGGCTCCATCAAGTGTCTTATGCGCCCAGCCTGTCTTCATATCTGTATCAATCTCCCATGTCCCTGTGTTAATCATAGGCTCGATAGTCAAGACCATGCCTTCACGCAAACGAAGCCCACGCCCTGCTGTACCATAATGAGGGACGTTTGGGGCCTCATGCATAGTTGGTCCGACACCGTGACCGACTAAATCACGTACCACACCGTAACCGCGACTCTCAGCATATTCTTGAATGGCCGCTCCAATATCTCCGATACGATTGCCTACCACGGCTTTTTCGATACCGATATACATAGCCTCACGTGTCACCTCCATAAGGTCTTTGACCTCATCAGAAACCTCTCCGACAGCATAGGCCCAGCACGAATCCGCAACGCCACCTGTATAAGTTTGCGTATAAGCTTTCATTTGCTCGATATTATCAAAATCTAGCTTTGAGACATCTACCACTGACTTATCCAAAGGCTCACTTAAGACCATATCGACCTTGAGCAAGTCCCCCTCTTTCAAGCGATAATGGCGTGGAAATGCGTGAGCCACTTCGTCATTTAGACCACAGCAAGTCGCATAAGGATAGTCCATAATAGCACCATCTACACCAATTTGAAGAGGCAGTACATTAGCTTCTTTACAGCGTCTGCGCACATACTCCTCAACTTCCCACATATCAAGACCTGGCTTGATAAGCTCGCGTAGGGCGATATGAATGCTAGAGAGGACCTCTCCTGCACGTTTCATCGCTTCTATTTCTCTAGCTGATTTTAAAGTAATCATAGTTGTTTTTTATCTCCTTTAATATAAAATCATGTAATTTTAACACTAAGCAGTGCTTTAGCTACCAGTTGGTCATCTAAGCACACTTGGAAATCCAACAAGGCACTTCGTCTTTTTTCACTAATAATCGTAGGACGAATGTGTAAAATATCATCAATCTGAACAGCCTGAACAAAATGAATAGAGAGATGCTCCACAATGATTGTCTTGGACATTTTTTTAGTGAGTTTTCGTGTCGTGATCGTATGTAAAATCTCCGTCAAAACACCTTGAGCTAGACTGCCTGAGTGATCAATCAAAGAGGGCTCCACAATCAAGCAATAATCGCCCTTTTCATAGTGAAGATTGGTCATAATCTGATCACTAACGGTATAAATCTCCCTCGGTTGAGACTTAGGTAGATTTTCCATAGCCTGTCGTCGTGTAATAACGCCCAGCAAATGCTTATCCTCTTCTACCACAGGTAGCATATTCAAATCTTCAAAAATCATCTTTTGGCTGATATTAGCTAGGCTCATATGAGGTTTAGCGACAATAACATCTCTAGACATGAGCTCACTCATGAGCATATCGCTACTTTTTCCAACAGTGTCTTTGACACTAATCACCCCTAGCACGCAGCCACTCTCATCAACAACAGGAAAGCGCACATGCTTACTTTGCTTAACCAATTGATTAAAGTCCTTAACCGTATCACTAGTGCGTAGATAACCATAGTGATCTTTATTTTGATACACTTGATTGACCGTTTTTAAGTCTGTCTTGATACGAACATCAGAAAGAGCATGGTTAATCATAGTCGCAACCGTAAAGGTATCATAGTGAGTTACCATGACAGGAATTCCCAAATGATCGGCAGTTTTGATGACTCTATTGGATACCCCAAAACCACCAGTCACTAAAATAGCATTGTGATTTTCAAGGGCTAACAACTGGATATTTTCACGATCTCCTACAATCAATAAGCCTCCTTGGACCAGATAACGACTGATATTTTCACGTGTCATCGCTCCAATAGAAAACTTACTAAATTCATGACTCAACCCTGATTGTCCTGCTAATACCTCAGAATCACTAATACGTGCAATCTCATGGTAAGTCAACTTTTCAATAGGAACTTTAGTGGCATGAGCAATACGGACGGTACCGCTACGCGGCTTAGTCTCTACGATACCACGATTTTCTGCTTCTTTAATCGCTCTATAAGCTGTCCCCTCACTCACTTGCAAATGATTTGAAATACTACGGACACTGACCCGCTTACCAATCGCTAGATTTTCTAAATAATCTAGAATCTCTTGGTGTTTACTCATAAGTATAGTCCTTTCTATCTAAGACAAACTCTAGGTAGGTCCTTACCTGATGGGTATAGCGGTCACTTCCTTTATAGCGTCGTTTAAGTGAAAAACCTGCCTTTTGTGCTACACGTTGACTGGCTTTATTTTCAGTATGGATGATCAGATGCAAACTTTTTAGCTGGCACTCATAAAACAAGATAAAGACAATCGTCTTTAAGCTCTCTGTCATATAGCCCTGTCCCCATTCACTTTCTTTTAAGAGATAGCCTATTTCACACGTTTTTTTCGTCCAATCTAACTTCTCTAGTCGAATCATACCAATCAGCATGTCATCTTGCTTCAGGCGAATCGCCCAAGAACCTAGCGGCGCTTTCATAAATTGTGTTACCATTAACATGGTGCTCTCTTCTTTAGTCTTTGGACTAGGAAAAACAAAGCGAACATTACTTGGGCTTTGACTAATCTGCCAAAAAGCCTCTTCATCTGAAAACCGAAAAGGAGTCAATAGTAGCCTTTCTGTCTCCATGGCACTAAAACGTGCCAATTGTAAGCAAATATCCATGTATTCATTATAACAGTTATTCTAAGCTTTCTCAAATGTAAATTCTTAAAAGCCTTTGTCTAGAAGCCAAAACAACCCGAGCTAAGCTCAGGTTGTCTATTAGTGCTCTTCAAATTGAGAGTTATAAAGATCAGCATAGAATCCTTGTTGATGCATCAAGGTGTCATGATTACCTTGCTCGATGATATTCCCATCTTTCATCACGAGAATTAGGTCTGCATTTTTGATGGTAGAAAGACGGTGGGCAATGACAAAGCTTGTTCGCCCTTCCATCAATTTATCCATCGCACGTTGAATCAACTCTTCTGTTCGTGTATCGACAGATGATGTCGCCTCATCCAAAATAAGAAGTGGCGCATCTTTTAAGAGAGCACGCGCAATCGTAAGCAGTTGTTTTTGCCCGACAGATAAGGTCAAGCTATCATCTAGCACACTATCATAACCATTTGGAAGCGTCTTGATAAAGTGATGAACACCGACAGCTTTAGCTGCTGCTTCTACTTCCTCGTCAGAGATGCCTGTTTGATTGTAGATAAGGTTTTCTTTAATAGTCCCTTCAAAGAGCCATGTGTCTTGAAGCACCATAGAAAAGGCATCGTGCACGTCTTGGCGAGTCATATCATGAATATCGACACCATCAATTGTGATTTGACCACTATTGACCTCATAAAATCGCATCAAGAGATTAACTAAGGTCGTCTTACCAGCACCAGTTGGTCCTACAATAGCAATCTTTTGACCTGCTTTAGCTTGCGCTGAGAAATCATGGATAATGGTCTTGTCTTTTGTATAACCAAAATTAACATGGTCAAAGGAAACATCTCCTTTGATAGTCGTTAGCTGCTTGGTCTTGTGCGACTCGTCTTCCATCTCATCTTCTTCTAAAAATTCAAAGACACGGTTCATCCCTGCACTAGCTTGTTGGAATTGACCAAAGGCTTGCGCTAATTGGGACAAAGGCTGAGAAAAGATACGGACGTAAATCATAAAGGCCACAATGGTTCCCATACTGAGCTTACCGTCAATCATCCAGATTGCCCCAAAAACACAGACCATCACATAACCGAAGTTGCCGATAAACTGCATCAAAGGCATCATAATACCTGAGACAAACTGAGAACGCCACATACTTGAGTAGAGGTCTTTATTTAGTGCTGAAAAGGCATCTTTGACTTCTTGAGTGGCTGAATAAGATTTGACGACGTTATGCCCTGAGTAAATCTCCTCGACATAGCCTGATACTTTGGAGAGGTTGGTTTGTTGGCGTCTAAAGAGTGGCTGAGAACTTGCCATCAAGACAATACTGAGAACAAAGCCTCCTAAAACTGCCAAAATAGCAACCAGAGCAAGACGACCATTGGTCTTTATCATCATGACGATAGAGGCAGCCAACAAGATAGAACTTGAAAATAGGGTCCCAAGACTTTGTTGGAGAGACTGTGCCATGATATCAACGTCATTGGTCACACGAGAGAGAGTATCACCTTGCGTGTGGGCATCAAAGTAAGATAAAGGGACGCGATTGATTTTTTCAGCAATAGCGCGACGCATCCGATTTGAAAACTTCTGAATAATCGTCGTAAAGCTAAACTGTTGGTAATATCCCACAAGAGCTCCAACACCATATAATACTGCTAGCTGACCTGCAAGAGTCATAATCTTAGTGGTATCTACATCGGTGTTAACCGCCATTGCCTTATCTATCTGACCAGCTTGTAGATAACTGACGATCTTTGAAGACGCTGCTAAAGAGTCAGAGATAGTATTGGTTATCTCACTGATAATATCAGGACCATAAACTGTGATACAGCTTGAGATAAGCGCGCAGATAAGAGCGATGATAAAGGGTAAACGAAAGCCTTTTGTATATGGGAGGAGGCGTTTCATTAGAGATGTTTTTGGTTTAGTTTCCATTTTCTAATTCCTCCTTAGAGAGTTGTGAGTAGGCGATTTCTTGATAGACAGCATTTGTTTTCAACAACTCTTGATGTGTTCCTTGTCCTACAACAACACCTTCATCTAAGACTAAAATTTGATCAGCATCCATGATGGTAGAGATACGTTGTGCAACAATAAGTTTAGTAGTGTCACTAAGTTGTTCATGTAAATCATGACGCAACTTTTTATCGGTCTTATAATCAAGGGCAGAAAACGAGTCATCAAAGATAAGAATCTCTGGTTTACGAGCTAAAGCACGAGCAATAGCCAGCCTTTGACGTTGACCACCAGAGAAGTTGGTACCACCTTGAGCCACTTCTGTGTCAAGACCATCTTCTTTTGATGCCACAAAGTCTTTGGCCTGCGCTAAAGCTAGCGCTTCCCAGATGGCCTCATCAGACAACGGTGTCTGCTCACTTTGACCAAAGGTCATATTAGAGCGAATCGTACCGCTATAGAGCACCGCTTTTTGAGGAATAAAGCCCACTTTGTTATTCAAATCTTGCTCAGAATAATCCTTAATCTTCACACCATCAATCTTGATATAACCTCCTGTCACATCATAAAAACGTGGAATAAGACTGATTAAAGTTGATTTCCCTGAACCAGTAGAGCCGATAAAAGCAACAGTCTGTCCTTTTTTAGCCGTAAAGTTGACATGCTCAATAACATCTGTCGAATCTTTAGAGTAACGAAATGACACATCGTGAAACTCAACTTCTCCTACTTTATCATCGACAGCTTTGGCACTTGAGTCTTTAAAGCGAATAGACGAGCTGAGCGCTAAAATCTCATTGATACGGCGTGCAGACACAAGCGCACGTGGCAAAATCATAAAGACCATAGCCATCAGCATAAAACCGATAATCACTTGCATGGCATAACTTGAAAAGACGACCATATCAGAAAAGACAGCGACACGATCTTTCATTGCAGCTGCAAATTCAGTAGCATAACTGCCATCTGCTATCGCTTGAGGACTTATCTCTGGCAAGTGAATGTCATTGATCAGATAAGCTCCAATCCAATAAACAGCCAAGGTCAGCCCTGAAGAGACAGCTGTCATCACAGGATTCATCAAAGCCATCAAACGATATACAAAAAGATTCAAGCGTGTGATTTGATTGTTGACACTGTCATATTTCGCATCTTGATAATCCTCAGCATTATAAGCGCGCACCACTCGAATACCTGTCAAAATCTCACGAGTCGTTGCATTGAGCTTATCCGTTAACAACTGCACCTTACTTTGTCTTGGAAAGGCTAATAATAGCAAGGTCGTAATCATCGCTACAACGACTAATACCGCAACACCAAGTGACATGGTCCAGCTGGAACTCTTATCCCAAATCTTGGTCAAAGCCCAGATCGCCATGATCGGTCCCATGGTAACCACTTGCAAGCCCATGGTAATCAACATTTGGATTTGCGTTAAGTCATTTGTCGTACGGGTCAACAGACTGGGAATACTGAAGCGTTTGATTTCCGCATCGGAATAATCCATCACTTGATTAAAAATATCAGCCCGAAGACGAGTGGTAAAACTCGCTGCAACACGTGCGGCAATAAAACCAACCGCCACAGCCGAAGCAAAACCAAGCAGAGAAAATCCTATCATTTTCCAACCAGGTTCCATCACATCCGCAACCGTCGTCGAGTTATCTTGTAACAGTTTTGTGATGCTTGACATATAGTCTGGCACTTTCAAATTCGCCCAAACTTCCACACAAACCACAAGAACGCTAATAGCGATTAACAGCCATTCTTTTGGCTTTAAACGTTTGAAAATGTTTAACATGCGCTACTCCTCTTTCTTAGTATTTTCCTGAATCTTCCTAATAACTTTCTTTGTAACTTTCAGATCATCTAAGCTGATACCTTGGAGAATTTGGCTATGAATAACCGTGTGAACATGCGTTAGCTCTTTAGCTTTTTGTACGCCCAACTCCGTCAAGACCAAGCGCTTATAGCGCTTGTCTTTTTGGGAATGCACGACAGTAATAAAGCCATTTTTCTCCATGCGTCTAATCAGGTTACTCGCCACCGATTTAGAAATATGAAGGCGACTTTCAATATCTTTGATATAAATCTCCTTGCTCTGATAATGATAGAGATAGCTAACGACAAAACCCTGAGGCCCCGCTAGATGCTCGACATTATGCTGCTTAAACAGATATTTAACCTGATTTTCCACCTGTGTAATCAGACTACGAAACTCACTGAAAGGATCTTTCATAAAAACACCTCGCTTTTAGAAAACAATAGTTCTTATGAGAACTATTTTACCCTCAAAAGCAATACCTGTCAAGAAAAAGTTTCTATGAGAACTATTTTTTTAGCCAAATAAAAAGTTACCTTGACTACATCAGTCAAAATAACTTTTCATTCATGTTTATAGCTAGCCTTACTCTTATTGTCAAGGATAGACTAAATCGCTTGCGTCAAAAAGCTTCTGCTTTCTAGGACACGAACCATAGCATCTGCTGTATCTAAAGCCGTAAAGAGTGGCACACCATGCTCAATAGCAGAGCTACGAATAACTTGACCATCACCTTCAAAAGTACGTTTCGTTCCTACTGTATTGACGATAGCTTGTACTTTTCCTTGACGTACCAAGGCTGGAATATCATTATCAGCATTATCACCTAGCTTATCGACTAATTCTGAGCGAAGCCCGTGTTGATTAAAGAACTCTGCTGTTCCTTTAGTAGCTAAGATACTATAGCCAATATCTGAAAAACGTTTGGCTAAAGCAAGTGCTTCTTCTTTGGTTTCATCAGCAATGGTAAAGATAACATTACCAAAGGTTGGCAAGTGGAAGTAAGTCGCTTCAAAAGCTTTATAAAGAGCTTTTTCAAGTGTCGTGTCAGTTCCCATAACCTCACCTGTTGATTTCATCTCAGGCCCTAGTAGGCTATCCACCTTAGCCAACTTGGTAAATGAAAAGACAGGGGCTTTGACGTGGACATGAAGACTTTCTGGATAGAGCCCATCCTGGTAACCTTGCTCTGCTAACGTTTCACCTAAAATGAGCTTAGTCGCTACTTGCGCCATTGGAATATCGGTTACTTTTGATAAGAAAGGTACCGTACGACTGGCACGAGGATTGACCTCAATGACATAGACTGTCTCGTCTTTGATAACAAACTGGATGTTCATCATTCCCACACAGTTTAGCCCAATCGCTAAGCGTTTCGTATAGTCAACAATAGTATCTTTGACTTTCTGAGATAAACCTTGAGGAGGATAAACAGCCATCGAGTCACCAGAATGAACACCAGCACGCTCGATATGCTCCATAATACCTGGAATAAGCACATCTTTACCATCTGAGATAGCATCGACCTCACATTCTTTACCAACGATATAGCTATCTACTAGGACAGGATGATCAGGGCTAGCTTTGACAGCTGTGCGCATGTAAGAGCGTAAATCTTCTTCATTTTCGACAATTTCCATCGCACGACCACCTAGAACATAGGATGGACGTACTAGCACTGGGAAACCGATTTTTCTAGCTGCTTCGACAGCTTCTACTTCATTTGTAGCCGTATAGCCTGGCGGTTGCGGAATATCTAGCTCTTTAAGCGCCTGCTCAAACAAATCACGATCTTCTGCTCTATCAAGATCGGCTACCTGTGTCCCTAAGATTGGCACACCTGCATTTGATAGACGCTCAGCCAAATTGATAGCTGTCTGTCCACCAAACTGCACCACAACACCTTTAGGCTTTTCTAAGCTAATGACGTTCATGACATCTTCAAAAGTCAAAGGCTCAAAGTACAACTTATCAGATACCGAAAAGTCAGTAGAGACAGTCTCCGGATTCGAATTCATGATGATTGCTTCATAACCTGCCGCTTGAATAGCCTTCACTGAGTGCACCGTAGCATAGTCAAACTCAACACCTTGACCGATTCGAATAGGACCTGAGCCTAACACAAGGACGGATTCTTTATCTGATTTCAGTGATTCATTTTCCCACTCGTAAGTAGAGTAGAAATAAGGCGTCTCTGATTCAAACTCCGCTGCACAAGTATCCACCATCTTATAGACTGGCACAATCTTATGGGTGATACGTAAAGAACGAATGGCATCTTCTGACATATTCCAAATCTCAGCAATTTTACGGTCAGAAAAGCCGTTTTTCTTTGCTTCTTTGAGTACGTCTAAATCATTAGGATGGGTTGCTAACTCTTGCTCAAGCTCGATGATATGTAATAACTTATCAAGGAAGAAATAATCAATCTTTGTCAACTCACCTAGCTCTTCAACAGAATAACCTCGGCGCAGTGCTTCTGATAGGTAGAAGAGACGGTCATCTTGTGCCTTGACAATTTTTTCGACTAAAGCATCATCGCTAATCTCACTAAGCTCTGGTATATCGTTATGGTAAACACCAATCTCAAGCGAACGACAAGCTTTTAAGAGGCTTTCTTCAATGTTACGCCCGATAGCCATTACCTCGCCTGTCGCTTTCATTTGTGTGCCTAAACGACGCTCACCATTTTCAAATTTATCAAATGGGAAACGCGGAATCTTAGCAACAACATAGTCAAGCGCAGGCTCAAACATAGCATAAGTCGTCCCTGTGACAGGGTTAATCATCTCATCTAAGCTCAATCCAACGGCAATCTTAGCCGCTAACTTAGCAATAGGATAACCCGTTGCTTTTGAGGCTAAGGCAGACGAGCGAGAGACACGCGGATTGACCTCAATCACATAATACTTAAAACTATACGGGTCAAGAGCCAGCTGAACATTACAACCTCCCTCAATCTTCAAAGCACGAATGATTTTTAGACTAGCATCTCTTAGCATCTGATTTTCAATATCAGAGAGTGTCTGTGTTGGTGCAAAAACAATAGAGTCTCCTGTGTGAATACCAACAGGATCAAAGTTTTCCATATTACACACAACAAGGGCATTGTCTGCACTATCGCGCATGACTTCGTACTCAATTTCTTTAAAGCCAGCGATAGAGCGCTCAATCAAACACTGGGTTACAGGAGATAATTTTAATCCATTTTCAGCTATATCACGAAGCTCTGCTTCATTGCTACACATTCCTCCGCCAGTACCTCCAAGAGTGAAGGCTGGGCGTACAATCACAGGATACCCAATAGCATTTGCAAAAGAGACAGCCTCATCAACGGTATTGACGATTTCAGATTCTGGGATAGGCTGACCCAGGTCTTCCATCAACTGTTTAAATAAATCGCGGTCTTCTGCTTGGTCAATAGCAGACAGTTTTGTTCCCAAAAGCTCAACACCTAACTCTTCTAAGATGCCTGCTTTAGAGAGCTCCATAGCCATATTGAGCCCTGTTTGTCCTCCTAGAGTCGGCAAAAGTGCATCCGGTCTCTCTTTACGCAATATACGTGTCACAAACTCAACCGTAATTGGCTCAATATAGACTTTATCAGCAATTTCCTTATCTGTCATAATGGTAGCAGGATTTGAGTTAACCAGAACAACGCTGTAACCTTCTTCTTTAAGAGCTAGGCAGGCTTGTGTCCCTGCATAGTCAAACTCCGCTGCCTGCCCAATAATAATAGGACCAGAGCCGATAACCATAATCTTTTTAATGTCTGTACGTTTTGGCATAAATGATGATACAACATCCCTATTAAGAATAAAGGACTAGAGGAGCTTGTGACCTCTTTTTCCAAAATCTCATAGGTGCGCTCACTAGCGTGAACTTACGTGTATCTTCTCCTTTCTATTTGTCAGCTCTCAGGCTGCCATTAAATACTTCTATTTTTTCGTTTCGGTTTAAGGCAATACTATATGCTTTTTTTAATGAGTCAAACGTTCTAGCTGATACGCATCAATCATCTCTAAAAATTCATCAAAGAGATAGCTAGCATCGTGTGGACCTGGTGCTGCGTCAGGATGATACTGCACTGAAAAAGCAGGGTAATCACGGTGGCGCACACCTTCGATTGACTTATCATTGATTTCTTCATGCGTCACAATGAGACAGTCTGGAAGATCTTCTCTTGAAACTGCAAAACCATGATTTTGACTCGTAAAATCAACACGACCTGTTGCGATTTCACGCACAGCATGGTTAAAGCCTCGATGACCAAATTTCATCTTATAAGTCTTAGCACCATTGGCTAGGCTAAAGAGCTGATGCCCCATACAAATTCCAAAAATAGGGATTTTCCCTTGGATACCTCGAATCATCTCCAGCGCTTCTGGAACATCTTCTGGATTTCCAGGACCATTAGAGAGCATGACGCCATCTGGATTTAGCGTCAAAATCTCCTCAGCAGTCGTATCATAAGGCACCACTGTAACGTCACAGTCACGCTTTGAAAACTCACGCAAAATAGAATGTTTAAGGCCAAAATCAACTAACACAATCGTTTTTCCGACACCTGGCGCTGGGTAAGCTGTTTTGGCTGATACCATCTCGATGTTATTAGTAGGCAACACCGTTGCTCTTAGCTGGTCTTTGAGATGATCCATACTATCTGTGAGTTTATCCGTTAACGTCGCCTTCATCGTTCCATGTTGACGGATAATTTTTGTCAACGCTCGTGTATCAATACCTGAGATACCTGGGATTCCCTTAGCGCTTAAAAACTCATCAAGAGACATTTGATTGCGCCAATTGCTAGCACGACGAGCATGCTCACTCACCACGACACCTTTACAGGTCGGCTGAATAGACTCATAATCATCACGGTTGATTCCGTAATTACCAACCAAAGGATATGTAAACGTAAGGATTTGTCCATTGTAAGATTGGTCGGTGATAGACTCTTGATAGCCTGTCATCCCTGTACTAAAGACAATCTCTCCAGTCACATCAACATTTGCTCCAAAAGCCTTCCCTTCAAAAGTTGTTCCATCCTCTAAAATCAACAGTCGTTTCGTCATCCTCAAGATACCCTGGGCTAGCCTGCTAGCCTCTTCCTTTCTCTATTTCTGGTCTTTTTTAGAAAACCTTAGCATCGTTAGGCTTTATCTCGCAATATAGCCTCTAAGATAGCCATGCGGACATAAACCCCATTTTTCATTTGCTCTACAATTCGCGCTTTTGGCGCTTCCACTAAACTATCTGCAATTTCAACATCACGGTTGACTGGAGCAGGATGCATGATGATAGCCGTCTCTTTTAGCTTATCATAGCGCTCTAGTGTCAGACCAAACTGGTTGTGATAGCTCTCTTTTGAAAAACCACCATTGCCATCATGACGCTCATGTTGAACACGTAGTAACATCAAGACATCCAACTCGTCAATGACATCATCAATAGCGACATAACTACCATACACATCAAACTCTTCTGAATACCATTCTCTAGGTCCTGCAAAATAAAGCTCAGCACCTAAGCGTTTTAAGATTTGCATGTTTGACTTAGCAACACGTGAATGTGTCAAATCGCCTGTAATCGCGATTTTCAGATTATCAAAATGCCCAAACTCTTGGTAGATAGTCATCAAATCAAGCAAACACTGACTAGGATGTTGACCAGAACCATCACCGCCATTTACGATAGAAGACTGAATCGTACGGCTGTCTATCAATTCCTTATAGTAGTCCACTTCCTGATGACGCACCACACAAATATCAACACCCAAGGCACTCATCGTCAAAATAGTATCGTAAAGTGTCTCCCCTTTATTGACAGAGCTTGTTTTAGCATCAAAATCAATCACATCTAAGCCTAAACGCTTCTCAGCGACTTCAAAAGATTTGTGTGTTCTTGTCGATGATTCAAAAAACAGATTGGCTGCAAAATATTGACGTGAGAGTTTAAAGTCTGCTCTTCCTTCCTTAAAAGCAACTCCTCGCTCAATCAAGCCCAAAACATCTTCATTGGTCAAGGTTTCCATAGTGACCAAATGTTTAAGCGATACCATACCGTCTGTTACTACCATTAACTTGTCCTCTTTTTTCTAGACCACTCTAACGAGGGTCAACGATACTGATGCTGTCTTTACCGTCGTGTTCAACGACCTGGACTAAAATTTCTTCTAAGCTACTTGTTGGGATATTTTTGCCGACATAATCCGCACGGATAGGCAACTCTCTGTGCCCTCTATCCACTAAGACTGCCAGACTAATACGAGCTGGACGACCAAGACTGACGATATTGTCAATAGCAGCGCGAATCGTACGTCCTGTATAAAGGACATCATCAATTAAGATAATATCACGATCTGTGATATCTACAGGCATTTCCGTAGTATCTGTTTCAACCTTAACATCATCACGAAACGGCTTTGTATCTAGCGCACCAACTGGAAGTTCGATCCCTTCAAGTTGCTTTAGGCGCTCTTGAATACGCTTAGCAATATAAACACCACGTGTCTTGATACCTGCTAGGACAATATTATCCAGTGATTTGTTACGCTCAATGATCTCGTAAGTAATCCGTGTAATCGCACGTTTCATCGTGATGTCATCGACAATTTCTTTAGTCTTCATAGCCTATCCTCTCTAATCTATAGAAAAAATCCCCTTAATACTAAGGAGATTCCCAAAATATAGCCGTGCAGTCATCCACACAGTTGCTTTTTAGTGTACTCTCCTTATCTGCCTCACGGGACAGGATTAAAGGATTCTATTTGCCATTATTATATCAAAAAAGATGATCTTTTTTCAAGCCTATTGACTCTTTTTTCGTAATTTTTCCAAAGTTTCCTTAAAAATAGCTGGTTCCTCAGCACTAAAGATCAGCAATTCCCCTGTTTTAGGATGCGTAAACCCTAGAGTCTTTGCATGGAGAAACTGCCCCTGTCCTTTTAGCGTTTTTCGAGGACCATATAGCGTATCGCCTGCCAAAGGATGGCCGATGTAAGCCATATGAACACGAATCTGATGCGTACGACCTGTCTCCAAAGTCAGCTCCACCAAACTATAATCACCAAAACGCTCCAATACCTGAAAGCGTGTCACAGCAGGCTTACCTTTAGCTGTAACAGCTTGTTTTTTACGGTCTTTTTCACTACGTCCAATCGGTGCTTCAATAACCCCTCTATCGTTTGGAAGATTGCCGTGGACAATGGCAATATACTGACGAAGCGCTTTTTTAGCTTTAAGCTCTGCTGCTAATAACTGGTGGGCTTCATCGTTTTTAGCAATCATCAATAGTCCTGAGGTGTCCTTGTCAATACGATGAACAATACCTGGACGCACAACACCATTGATTGTTGACAAATCCTTGATATGATATAATAGCGCATTGACTAGAGTCCCACTAGAATGACCAGCAGAGGGATGAACCACCATTCCTTGTGCTTTATTTACCACAGCAACATCTTCATCTTCATAGATAATCTCCAAAGGCAGGTTTTCAGCTTTATACTCAAGCACTGTCACTTCTGGCAAGCTATAACTAATCACATCTCCCTGTCTGACAGCATACTTGGCTTTTTTAGCTTGCCCATTGACCAAAATCTCTCCTTTTTTGATGGCGTCATTAGCTTGAGCACGTGAGAGTTCTGTCAAATCAGCGACTGCCTTATCCAATCTTCCCCCTTCTTGTTTAACGATGACTTCCATTACTATCTTCCCTCCATAATGCAATCATTAACATGATAACGCCGATACTAAGATAAGTATCCGCTAGATTAAAAATGGCAAAATCCATAAAATCCAAATCAATCATATCAACCACATAACCCAGTCTGATACGATCTATAAAATTACCAATCCCGCCTGAGATGAGTAAGACTAAAGCTGTCAACAACCAGAGATTAGACTTGAGATGAGTGAGTAGATAATAAATAGCCCCACCCACTACAAGCAGGGTTATCACAACAAACAACCACTGCTGGTCTTGCAAAATAGAAAAGGCAGCGCCACGATTTTGCAAATAAGTCAGATTAACAAATCCTCGAATAAAAGGATGTGTCTCGCCCACTTGATAATGCGCAAAGATCCAGTATTTACTCCATTGATCAAGCCCAATCAAACCTAAAATAGCTAGGGCTAATGTTATTTTTCGCACGCTGCTCTCCTTAATCTTTCTTATCTTTAGGCATAAATTCATCAAAATAAGCTATCATCGTAGCAATGAACTTCTCAGCATAATCACTAAGTGCTTTGTCACGTCGTTTAACATAGACCATTTTATTGTCCACATGGTCATCAAGCGGTATAACAGTGATACCATTGACACTGCGACTATCTAAAAAGCCAGAACCTGTCGCATAGGCATCTGTGCGCTCCAAAATCCCATTTAGCGTAGCACGATCAGTAACATTGTAAAATAAAGAGCTATCGCTCGTATCCACAAAATTTTCAGAGTAGTAGAGGTATTCATCTTTTTCTTGCGTAAAACGTACCGCAGGAAGCCCCACCAAATCCTCCATACACAAGGATTTTTGAGAGGCAAGCGGGTGCGTCTTACTAAGATAGATATGTGTCTGAAAGGCGCTCAACTCCACAACGTCTAATCCTAACTTTTCAAAGCGCTGAAACAGCCCTTTTTGATTTTGGGCATTCATATAAATAATCCCAAGCTCGCTATTACCCTGCGCGACTTCATCTAAAATCTGGATGGTCGTGGATTCAAAAATCCGAAAATTCGTATAATCAGGGTGTTTTTGCGCAAAGCTCGTTATTAAAGGTGGTAAAAAGTCATAGTGCTGGCTAGCAATTGAAAATTCATTTTGATCCGTTTCAGATTGTGAAAATGTTTTTTCAAAAGAGTCAAAGCTCTTCACCACCTCAAGTGCCTTTTCATAAAAAGTCATTCCTTGACTTGTCAATACCGCTCCAGTCGTTGTACGTGTAAATATCTGAAAACCCATCTCGCTCTCTAAATCACGCACCGCTACTGATAAGCTTGGTTGACTCACATAAAGTTTAGACGCTGCTTCTCTAAAAGTGCCACTATTAGCAATAGCCACGACATAGCGTAGTTGTTGTATGTTCATAAATAGTACAATTCCTTAGCTTACATTCATCATATCCATTATACACAAAAATAAAGCAACTGGCGACTAGCAAAACCAAAATGCTCGCACTTCCTTGACATCTGTCTGTAAATTCGCTATCATCTTAGCTATTGAATCAATCTAGCTCAAGGAGTTTTTATGACTTGGATAATCCCCTTATCACTAGGACTAATCTTTGCACTTAGCTTTCGACGTGACCCGAGAAACTTATGGAATAGCCTCTTGCTACTGGCTTTTTTGAGTAGCTCTTACCTTTGGTTGACAAGACTAGCTTATGAGCAATCTAGCTCAGCTTACCAGCTCTTATCGATACCCCTTCTCCTTCTGCCGCTTCTTATGTTAGGTCTTGGGGGCTTTTTAATCATCAATGGACTGATTATTTTAAAGCGTGAGGGGAAAAGCCTTGGCAATAGCTTATCGCTCTTACTAGGTCTTGCTATCTTTGCTTATTTTATAGTCGCTAGCTTGAGCATTCACTGGGGCTATGAGCTTGCTACACGCTATGTTCCTCTCTACTATATCTTTATTTTTATCAATGTTCTAGTATTAGCCCTAGCCTTTGTCTTTTTAGCTTTTCTAATCTACTCGCTCTTATATCATCTTCTTCCTAGACGGCGTGATTATGATTATATCATCATCCACGGTGCAGGTCTATTAGGTGGAGATAAAATCACACCACTCCTTGCTAAACGCATTGATAAAGCCATTGACGCTTATCATAAAGCCAGCAAAACCACCGTCAAACTCATCGCAAGTGGCGGACAAGGTGCAGATGAAACTATCTCTGAAGGAGAAGCTATCGCCAACTACCTCCGCCAAAAAGGTATCCCTAAAGAAGATATCCTCTTAGAAGACAAGTCGCAAACAACTTATGAAAATCTCCTTTTTTCAAAGGAAATGACTAAAGACCACGATAAGGCACGCTATCTTTTTGTGACCAATGACTATCATATCCTACGCACAAGCTTTTATGCCAGAAAATTACAAATGACAGGCGATGGCCTGGGGTGTGCAACAGCATCTTATTATCTCCCAAGTGCCTTCATTCGCGAGTATGTCGCCATCCTTCAAAAATTAAAACTCTTCTTTGTCATCGTCTTTGTCATCTTTGTCATCTTGCTTATCATCTCCTTACAATCTTAATAATGAGATAGCCAAATAAGACAATCATAGTAAAAGGATTTAGCACTTATAGCGCTAAATCCTTTTTATCTTGCAAACCTATCAGATATACTATCCTAACACTAAAAAACACCTAGATTAGTCTAGGTGTTAGTAATATTGAATTTCTGCTTCTCGCAATATATCTACAATAGACACATCTCCAACCTTCAATTGAAGTAACTCTTCAACTGAGGATACTTCTTGCTTTATACAAACTAATAGCATTATTAAAAACTTTTCTCGTTTATCAATCTCTCCTAATCACTAATAAACACATAGTTATATAAGATAGTAATAGGCTAACTCTGACTAAAACTCTCCACATATAGGGAAATTCGATATATGGGAATATCAAATATGCTACTAAGATACAGCCAACTGATAATCCTAAATAAGTAAAAATCATAGAAATAGTCGCAGTTGTTACTTTCTTTCTACCATGCTTTGTATAAAAAACTATATACAAATCGTTTTTTTGAAGAAAATATAATATCATCTTCAGAAAGAATAGTATAAGAATCGTTATGACTGCTACTATTAAAAGATTATTGACTAAAATACTCTCTAACAAAAATGGCATATCTTATTCTCCTATCACATCATAGCCAGCCCAGCTCTTAAGCTAACAATAGCTTAATGCCTTACATCCTAAAACAAGGTTTTAAAACCTTTTCTACATCCTTATTGTAGCACATAATGTAAGGGGTTTCAACATTTCTTCGTTTGGGTTACTACAAAAATCTCAAAAACTAGGGAAAGGATTAGCAATAAAATAAACTAAAACTTACCATGCTTAAGAACATATTGCATACCTTAGCTTTTCTCTAAACAGTTTTGCCCTCCAAGTCATAATATAGCCCAAAGCAAGTTTTTCTTTGACGGCTTTAGCGATATTTATGATAAAATAGGGAATGACTAATTAACATGATATGTAAGAAAGGTAAGAGTATGACAATCGGAATTGACAAAATCGGTTTTGCGACAGGTCAATATGTGCTTAATATGGCAGATTTGGCCAATCGTCGAGGGGCTGACCCTGATAAATTTAGCAAAGGGCTTTTACTTGATGCTCTTAGTATTACACCGATTACAGATGATATTATCACACTTGGCGCTAGTGCCGCACAAGCTATATTGAGTGCAGAAGATAAAAAAGCTATTGACATGGTCCTGCTGGCTACTGAGACTGGTGTTGACCAGAGTAAAGCTGGATCTGTTTATATTCACCATCTACTAGGGCTTGAACCATTTGTACGCTGCTTAGAATTTAAAGAGGCCTGCTATAGTGCAACAGCTGCGCTTAATTATGCTAAGCTACATGTTGAGAAACACCCAGATCGTAAAGTGCTAGTCATTGCATCAGATATCGCGAAATATGGTATCAAAACCGCGGGTGAGCCCACACAAGGAGCTGGAAGCGTTGCAATGCTAGTCAGTCAAGACCCTCGCCTTCTCGCTCTCAATGATGATAATGTCGCCCAAACAAGAGATGTCATGGACTTTTGGCGTCCTAATTATAGTACAACTCCATTTGTCAATGGAATGTACTCCACAAAACAATACCTTGATATGCTGAAGACAACTTGGGCTGAATACCAACGACGTACACAAAGCTCTCTCTCAGATATTCAAGCTTTCTGCTTTCACCTGCCTTTTCCAAAGCTAGCTCTAAAAGGCTTTCATAAAATCATGACAAAAGACCTTGATGACAAGCAAAAAGAGCTACTAACTGCTAATTTTGAAGCCTCTATCCTCTATAGTCGTCAAGTCGGCAACATCTACACAGGGTCCTTATTTTTAGGATTGCTATCGCTCTTAGAAAATAGTCAAACGCTAAAAGCTGGGGATACCATTGCTCTTTTTAGCTATGGTAGTGGGGCTGTTGCTGAAATCTTTAGTGCTACAGTAGTTGATGGTTTTAAAGATCAGCTCAAAACCAATCGCCTAAGCCAACTAGACAAACGTCTGCCACTAACAGTAGATGACTATGAAGCCCTTTTCTTTGAGGAAGCGCAGCTTGACCCAGACGGAAATGCTCACTTCAACACCTATCAAACTGGCCCTTTTTATCTCTCAGAAATCGTTGAGCACAAACGCATCTATAAGGAATCCCATGACAACAGATAATATCAATTGGGCTCGATTTGCCAAAAAAACGCCCGAAAAACGTCTTTCACACATTGAAAAAGCTGAGCTTTTATCTCCTCAACAACTGGCTATTTTAAAAGAAAATCAATCTCTGTCCATCGACACTGCCAATCAAATGGTCGAAAATGTCCTCATGACCCACTCTCTGCCATTTGGACTTGTCCCTGAGATGATGGTTGATAATCGTCTTTACCACGTCCCTATGGTCACTGAGGAACCTTCTGTTATCGCTGCAGCTAGCTTTGCTAGTAAAATCATTCAGCGCTCTGGAGGATTTCACACCAGCATTGAAGAGCGCCAAATGATAGGACAGGTCGCCCTCTATGATATCGCTGATAAAGAAGTAGCTAAAGAAGCCATTCTTACCCAAAAAGACTGGCTGATTGAACAGGCTAATCTCGCCTATCCTTCTATCGTCAAACGCGGTGGAGGCGCTAGAGAATTATGGCTTGAGGACAAGGATGACTTTGTAATTGTCTATCTTAGTGTTGATACCAAAGAAGCTATGGGCGCCAATATGACCAACACCATGATGGAAGCCTTAAGTCCACTGCTTGAGCGTCTCACACAAGGACAAAGCCTCATGGCTATCCTCTCTAACTATGCGACAAAAACATTGGTCAGCACTCATTGTAGCATTGATTTACGCTTTCTCAGTCGTAATCCTAAAGAAGCTACTAAACTAGCCCGCAAAATCGCACTAGCCAGTAAACTCGCGCAATCCGATCCTTACCGTGCTAGTACCCACAACAAAGGCATTTTTAACGGAATTGATGCCTTAGTCCTTGCTGTCGGCAATGACTGGCGTGCTATTGAAGCTGCAGGGCATACCTTTGCTAGCCGTAATGGGCAATATCAGGGCTTATCAGAGTGGGAGGTTGATACGGCTAATCACTGCCTCAAAGGCCGTCTCACCATGCCTATGCCTATTGCCACAAAAGGGGGATCTATCGGTCTAAACCCTAGTGTCCAAGTCGCCCATGAACTTTTAGGACATCCCAGTGCTACGGAGCTAGCTAGAGTTGCTGTTTCTTTAGGACTCGCTCAAAATTTTGCTGCCCTTAAAGCTCTGACAAGCACAGGCATCCAAGCTGGACATATGAGCTTACAAGCCAAATCACTTGCCCTATTAGCTGGTGCCAATGAGACTGAAGCGGCTCTTCTTGCTAGCAAACTGCTAACAGAAAAACACCTTAATTTGGAAACAGCTCAAAAATGTCTCGGAACATTACGCGCTAATAACTCCTAAAAGCCTTGTGTCATACAAGGCTTTTTCTAAATCTAATCTAAAGCTATCACATGATCTTCTTGTCTTGAGATGAGCAAAAACAATCTACTCAAAAACCTTATCAACTAATGCTGATAAGGTTTTTTAAATTATTTAATCACTTCTTGAGTCTTAGCGTAATTAGCTTCTACCGCTTCTTTTTCAGACTTCCACCAATCTTCATGGTCAGTGTACCATTTGATAGTCTCTTCAAGACCTTCTTCAAAGTTAGTGAATTGTGGCTCCCAACCTAGCTCTTCACGCAATTTTGTCGAATCAATCGCATAGCGTAAATCATGACCTGCTCGGTCAGTGACATGGTCATAAGCGCCTTTAGGTTGTCCCATTTTCTCAAGGATAAGTTCAAGCACTTCCTTGTTATTTTTCTCACCATCAGCACCGATAAGATAGGTTTCACCAATACGACCCTTGGTTAAAATAGCCCAGACACCTGTTGAATGGTCATTGGTGTGAATCCAGTCACGAACATTCTTACCTTCACCGTACAATTTAGGTTTGATACCTGATAAAATATTGGTAATTTGACGTGGAATGAATTTTTCAATGTGTTGGTAAGGCCCGTAGTTGTTGGAACAGTTAGAGATAGTCGCTTTGACACCAAATGAGCGAACCCACGCTTTTACGATAAGATCTGAGGCTGCTTTTGTTGATGAGTAAGGTGAGCTTGGATTGTAGTTAGTCTCTGCAGTAAACTTCTCACCTGGACCTTCACCATGACCTGGAAGATCTTCACGAAGCGGCAAATCTCCATACACTTCATCTGTTGAGACATGATGGAAACGAATATCATATTTGCGAGTTGCCTCAAGAAGAGTGTAAGTCCCAATAAAGTTGGTATGAATGAAGGGACTTGGATCATTAAGGGAATTATCATTGTGACTTTCAGCGGCATAGTGAACGATAGCATCTGCTTTAGAGGCTAGCTCATCTACTAATTGAGCATCTGCAATATCGCCAACAACTAGCTCAACACGATCGCCCAAGATTTCCTCAAGATTAGCGCGATTACCAGCATACGTTAATTTATCCAAGACTGTCACATGCACATCTGGATGGTTATTATACACGTAGTGAACAAAGTTTGAGCCGATAAAGCCAGCTCCACCTGTAACGATGATATTTTTGTATTCTGACATAATTAAGATTGCAAGAAAATACTCTTATCTCAACGTATTTTCTCATAACTTAGGTTTTCTAAGTCATTATTCCTTTCTTAAAATAGTGATTGACCTCATTCTATGCTAATTAGAGCATATCTTTAGTAAGAGGTGTAACGTCTTTTAGCAATGGATGGTTCTTATCTGCTTCAGAAACTTCTGCTTCTTCTAAGTTTTCCCAGGTAATATCAAGACTTGGATCTGCATAATTTACAAAGGCATACTTGGGTTTTAACTCAAGAGCCCAGTAATCGTTGACCAAATAGCTATAAGCTACTGTATCTGATAAGACTTGAAAGGCATTAGCTACACCACGTGGTACAAAAATACCCTTACTAGCATCAATCACTGTCTGATAGGTATTACCAAAGGTCTCTCCTTCACGAAGATCCACCCAAGCGCCCAAGACCTTACCTTCATCAGCAACTGAGATGTACTTATCCCAAGGTTCAGCATGAAGTCCACGAAGGACATTTTTACGAGAAAAACTAACATTGTTTTGTAGTTTGCCTTCTGCAAAAAAAGATTCTGGAAAGCCAAGCGGCACCATTTTTTCCTTTTGGAAATTTTCTTTAAACCATCCACGATTGTCACCATGTACTGGAATATCAAATTCTAACATACCTGGAATGGCTTTTATAGGACGTGCTGCTAATGTTTTACCAAAAAATTGTTCTGTCATTCTAAGCTTCTCCAATCAAACGGAGCAAATACTGTCCGTATTCATTTTTCTTCAAAGGTTGTGCAAGTTCAAGAACCGCCTCACGAGTGATATAGCCCATACGATAAGCTATTTCTTCAAGGTTAGCTACCTGAACATTTTGCATGCGTTGTACGGTTTCGATATATTGCGCAGCTTCTAAAAGACTCTCATGTGTCCCTGTATCTAACCAAGCAAATCCACGACCCATAAGCTCAACAGCTAAATCGCCGCGCTCTAAATAAACTTTGTTGACATCTGTGATTTCAAGCTCTCCACGAGGACTTGGCTTGATATTTTTAGCAATCTCAACCACATCATTATCATAAAAATAGAGACCTGTAACCGCATAGCTAGATTTAGGATTTTCAGGTTTTTCTTCGATGGAGATCGCATTCATGTCACTATCAAACTCAACCACACCAAAGCGCTCTGGGTCTTTGACTTGATAACCAAAGACAGTCGCTCCTTTTTGTCGATTAGCTGCATTTTGAAGCATTTTAGAAAGTCCTGGTCCATGGTAGATGTTGTCCCCTAAGACAAGCGCTACGCTATCATCACCGATAAAGTCTTCACCAATAATAAAGGCTTGTGCCAAACCATCTGGGCTTGGTTGCTCTGCATAAGAAAGCGAGATTCCAAATTCAGAACCGTCACCTAGTAAATCTCTAAATCGTGGTAGGTCTTGTGGGGTTGAAATAATTAGAATTTCTTTGATACCCGCAAGCATCAAGGTAGATAGCGGATAGTAAATCATAGGCTTGTCATAGACAGGCATGAGTTGTTTAGAGGCAGCACGAGTCAATGGATATAAGCGTGTTCCAGACCCTCCTGCTAAAATAATACCTTTCATACAGGTCTCCTTTTATTTGTTATCGCTTTTATTTTACCATTTTTTAAGAATACTGTCAGCACTTATCTAAATGAATATAGCGCTCAATAGGATAATTCTCTAATGTAATGTCTAAAGGCTGCTCCAATAAAAGAGACGCCAACTGCTTACCTAAAAACGGACCTATGGTCAAGCCAGTAGAGCCTAGACCGCTAGCCGCATAGACATGAGCTAATCCTGGCACTTGCCCAATAAAAGGAGAAAAGTCGCTCGTATAGGCACGTGTCCCAACACGACTCTTGTGGCGACTTGCCTTATCCCATTGTGAAAAATAAGGGGCTACTTGTTCTTTTAGTCCGTCTAAAACCGTCTTATCAACACGAAGGTCAAATCCCTTATCATTTTCATGACTAGCACCCAGAGCTATCTTACCATTATCAAAAGCGATGATGTCAGCCTCTCCTTCTGGCATAACCACAGGGTAATCATCCGTCACCCTATCCTCAAAGTAATAATCTTCCAACTGTCCTTTTTGACCACGAATATCGACTTGATAACCCAAGGGCGTCAATAACTCTCCCAACCATGCACCAGTCGCTAAAATCACTTTATCAAACGATTTCCCCAAAATACGGTATCCTGTTTCGGTCACTTCTAAGGTCACTTTTTCCTTGACAGGCTCCAATCGACTTGCCTCAAGTAGAGTCTTAGTCAGTCTAGCACCATCCACACGTGCACCTCCAGAAGCATAAAGAGCCTTAGAAAAACCTGTCAAATCTGGGAAAAGTGGGCTAATCTGACAGCTGTCTAATAGGGCTAAATCACCCATCAAAGGTGATTCCTCATGCCTTAGAGAAGCTAGCTCATAAAGCTCATCTAGCTTACTCTCATCTTTCTTTAAAAGAAGAACCCCTGTCTGCTTGTAAAAATCATTAGCTATCCCATCTGCTTCTAAATCAGCCAGCAACAACGGATAAAAGTCAGCACCGAGTCTAGCTAAGGTATACCAAGCTTTATTTCGTCTTTTAGAAAACCATGGACTGATAATCCCTGCAGCCGCTTTAGTCGCTTGACCGACACCGTAGTCAAAAACAGTGATTTCAAGATCACTTTCTTTAGACAGGTAATAAGCGCAACTCGCCCCCACAGCTCCAGAGCCAATAATTGCAATATTCATCGTAACCTCTTATCTATGAAAAAAGGGATTAGTATTGGCTTGACTAGCTAAGATCTCTATATCCCAGTTGTTCTCAGCTTTCCATAGCTCTAATTTTTCAGCTATTTTTGATACAAAAAGCACTTCGATATGATGACCTGGATCAATCGCTAAAAGACCTTCGCTCAACATCTCCTGAGCTGTGTGATAGTAAATATCACCTGTCACAAAGACCTGTGCACCAGCTTTTAGCGCGTCCTTATAAAATCCTTGCCCACTGCCGCCGCAAATAGCCACACGAGAAATCAACTTAGGGGTGTCATCATAAGCTACCAAACGCACGCTGTCAAGACCAAACCGTTCCTTAATCGTCTTAGCAAATGTTTGAAATTCTTGCTCAACGATATGACCAACTCGTCCAATACCATAACCATCCTTGGTAGGAGACAAAACAGTTCTATCAGAAATCTCTAATAACTCACAAAACCAATCGTTCAAACCATCCTCAACAATATCAATATTAGTATGACTCACATAGACAGCTATATCATGCTTGACAAGCTCTAGTAGCATACTAGTCTGTGGGCTAGCCACTAAATCCTTCAAGGGACGAAAAATCGGTGCATGTTTAACTATAATCAAATCCACTTGATTAGCAATAGCCTCAGCCACAGTAGCCTCCCGAATATCAAGAGCTACCATCACTTTTGAAATCACCTTATCTAAATGCCCTATCTGAAGACCTGCAATGTCACCCTCCATAGAAAGTTCTTTTGGGCAATAACGCTCATAGCGCTCAATAAGCTCTCTAGCCTTCATCGACTACCTCCTTAATCATCTGTATCTTACTCTCTAGTCGCTCTTTTTCTAAGAGTTTATCTGATGGGATACGCTCAAGAGCCACTTGCAGCTTGTCATGCTCTAGCCTCCAACGTTCCTTAAAAATAGGATTTTGTTCCTGTCTCAAGTAAGGTCCAAAACGCACATCTTTGTCATCTAATTGCATCTGTCCATGCTCGACGACCATGATTTCATAGTATTTGCCATGTTCTTTAATGATCATCTCATCAACAATCTGAAAATCTTGCTGACTCAACCATACCCGCAAATCATCTTCACGATTATTAGCTTGTAAGATCAGGCGTTCAACACCCTTTAATTTAGGCAAACCAGCAGCTAAAATCTCTGTAATCAAGCGCCCCCCCATACCACAAATCGTAATGCAAGTCACCGCATCAGAAAGCTCAAAAGCCGCTAAGCCATCTGCCAAGCGAACACTGATTTTATCAGCCACATCATGTGCTTCGACATTTCCCTTAGCTTGCAGATAGGGTCCCAAAACAACCTCTCCTGCAATAGCATAATCGATCTGTCCCTGCTCTACCAAGGCTATGGGCAAATAAGCATGATCACTGCCGACATCTAATAAACGTGCTTGGCTTGGTACATAGCTAGCAACTGCCTCTAGGCGCTTTGATAGCTGTTTTTCCATCGCTCTATTCTCCTTTATTATCTCAATTAATATAGCGTCATCCTAGTAAAAACGAAAGCTAAGCAAAATGCTCAGCTTTTACATCCCATCTGTTGACCATGTATCCATAGCCGAAAAAAAGGCACCTGAAACATCTTTTTTAGGAGTTACTTTGTCTCCGTCACGATTACTAAGGCGCTCTTTGACTTGTCTTGCGCTCGTCAATTTTTCCTGACGCCAATTGCGCAAGATGGCATTGATATACTTCATGTTGAATTTACCATTTAAAGTCGCCTCTTTAAGTGCTAAGCGGACAATTTCAGGATCTGTATGATCCTCTTCGATTGTTTTTTCGAGGTCTTCTAGCTCAAATGGCGTCAAAAAGCGCCCAAGCTCACCTTGAAAATCATCTACCAAGCTTTTAAAGACATTGCTTGTCGCTTGAGCTTGTTCTGTATGCTCATTTAAGGCTTCCTCATCCAGTTTATCTAGCTTGGCTAAGGCTGGACTGGCATCAAAAATCACCTCAATCTCCCCAGATAGCTCTATTGTCTTTGTCTCTAGCAAACCCTGATTGGTCAAACGGCTAATGCTTTGATTGACATCTGTTAGACGCTTTCCCAAAGCCTCTGCAATTTGACTAGGCGCTAAATCATCTAATTTGGTTGTGTTTTGCAAAAAGAAGAACTGCCACACAATAAAATCATCGCTTGAGTCAAACAAGTCATGAAAACGAAATAATAAACGGCTAGGCAAGACAAGATTGCCCTTTTGAAATGTCTCTAAGTAGGTCATATATCCTCTCTACTACCTACATCATCTTTTAGTCTAAAGTACTGTCTAAATCCCTCAAATCATAAGGCGTCTCCTGATAGACAGCGTTTATCCAATTGCTAAAAAATGTCGCAGCGGCCAAATGCCAGCACATCCGTGGCTGCTGAGTAGGGTCATCTTCTGGAAAATAATCTTTTGGAATGGCTGGTGCCTTATTTCCTGCTAAATCACGTAGATACTCTTGCTGCAGAGTGTCTCTATCATACTCCATATGCCCAAAGCTATAAATCTCACGTAAATCACGACTCGCTAAAAGAGAGAGACCTACCTCACTACCTGCAGCTAAAATCTCCAAATCCTCTACTGCTTCAACAGACGCTCTCAACACCTCTGTATAGCGAGAATGAGGCGATGAAAAGACATCATCAAAGCCACGCATCAAAGGATGGTAAGCCTCTAGCACCTCTTGGGTATAAATACCTGATAATTTTTGAGAAAGTCTAACCTTGTCAATACCATAATTGTAGTAAAGACCTGCTTGCGCTCCCCAACACAGATGTAGTGTCGAAAAAGCATGTGTCTTACTCCAAGATAAAATCTGACATAGTTCACCCCAATAATCCACTTCCTCAAATGCTAGCGTTTCAACAGGGGCACCCGTGATAATCAAACCGTCATAATACTTATCTGAGATATCAGCAAAAGTCTTATAAAAGGTTTTCAAATGCTCAGGCTTAGTATTTTTGGATTGGTGAGACTCCATATGCAAAAAATCGATCGTCAACTGCAAGGGTGTATTGGCTAATAAACGTAAAAGCTGGGTCTCTGTCGCCTCCTTTGTTGGCATCAGATTCACAATCAATACCGCTAAAGGGCGAATATCTTGGTGACTGGCTCTGTTATCATCCATAGCAAAGATATTTTCAGAGCGTAGGATATCTAAGGCTGGTAAACTCTTATCTACTTTTATGGGCATGAAAACATCTCCATTTCTATAATAGTCTTATCTTCTATTATAGAATATGGAGATATAGGTTTCAATTATATATTTCTTTGATTTAGATATAGTTTTAAGCTATATCTCCTAGTAATGCATCAAGACCTTATAATCGTAATCACCGATAGCTTTACGACCTTCAAGCTCATCAAGCTCAATCAAGAAAGCACAACCCGCCACAACACCGCCAAGGCGCTCAATCATCTCAATGGTTGCTTTGACTGTACCACCTGTTGCTAACAGATCATCAACAATCAAGACACGCTGTCCAGGCTTAATCGCATCAGCGTGCATAGTCAAGGTGTCAAGACCGTACTCTTTTTCATAATCTGCTGAAATGACCTCACGTGGTAATTTTCCTGGCTTACGAACAGGAGCAAAACCAACTCCTAACTCATAAGCGACAGGACAGCCAATGATAAAGCCACGCGCTTCAGGTCCTACAATCATATCGATTTGTTTGTCGGTTGCATACTGTACAATCTCACGAACAGCGTAGCTATAAGCATTTCCATCAGCCATTAAAGGGCTGATATCACGAAAGACAATCCCTTCTTGAGGGTAGTCTTTAATGGACGCAATATATTCTTTTAAATCCATTTCCTTACTTTCTAGGGCTTTAGCCAAATATTCTTATATCTTATTATAGCATGAATTATAAAAATGGTAAATTTACAAACTAGACTTTCTCGTCTGATTTGGTCAAATAATCATAGATATCTTGTGGCGACGAAAGTGCCATAAGCTCTTGAAAAAGGACTTCTTTTTTGAGTTGCTGATAGATGTGACTCTCATCGATAGTTTTTTTAGTCGCTGATTTATTGAGCGTCATAACACCATCTGTGATGGTCACAAAACCTAGCTCTTCAAAAATTTGAATCATCTTAATCACAAGCAGCTTGTCAATTTTCAGATAAGCACTCAAGTCAGATAGCTTATAGCGGACGTCAAATTCTGGATATTGGTAAATCGTCTTATACAACTTAGCAAACTGCTCACGACTTCCATAACCCGTCAAATAGTAGGGTTTTGAAATTTCATTTTGAAAATAAATGGCCTCATAGTGGCCTTGAGTCAATAATTGAGCCAAGCTGCTACTTTCTTTAGGAACCTGATAAATCGCCACTACTGGGCTATCTGGATCCTTAAAAATGTCAGGGACACCAGCTGGTACTTGACTTGTCTTTGCCCGACAATCAATCAGCTGAAGGCCTGTCACCCTAGCATCTTCTAGCATGAGCTGAAGGCTTGTTTTGCCATTCCATTTATTGATGGATAAACTGACAGCTAATTCTAAATGCTGTGCTTGTTGAAAATCTTGAAGCTTGTCACCTTGGTTAAAAGCGACTAAATCATAGCTCGTCTCACCTTGCTCCAGCTTGAGCTTAAGATGGCTATTGTCCTGTCCCATGGTTCGTGCCTGAGTGACCTTAACCTCTTTCAGCCAAAAAATAGGCTTTTTATGATCCATCCCAAAAGGAGCTAGCTTATTTAGCTTGGTCACCATATCTAAAGTGAGCTGATCAAAGCTAAGACTAGCATCCAGATAAAGCGTCTTTTTTTGTGAAAGATCAATGTGATTATCCTTAACAAAAGCCTCCAATGCTTGACTCAAGTCCTCTAACTTAGCTACTTCTATGGTCATACCAGCAGCGCCACTATGGCCACCAAAAGCGACAAATAACTCACGATGGCAGTTGAGGGCTTCAAAGATATCAAGCGCCTCCACACTCCTAGCACTGCCTTTGGCAAGATCTCCATCAATCGACAAGAGGATAACTGGCTTTGATAATTGCTCCAATAAACGTCCTGCTACAATCCCTAAAACACCAGGATGCCAGCCTTCTTTAGCCAAGATCTGAACAGACTTACTGTCATCAATCATCTCCTTAGCTTCCTCAACAATAGCCTCGACAATAGCCTTTCGCTCCTCATTTTTTGTCGCTATCATCTTAGCGATAAGGCTAGCTTCTTGGTCATCAAAGCCTGTCAACAACTCAATAGCAGGATTAGGGTCGTCTAAGCGCCCTAGCGCATTAAGCTGCGGTGCAATTTGAAAACCAATACTCTCTTCGGTCAACTCGTAAGGCTCAATGTGAGAGATAGCTAGTAATTCCTGTAGCCCAATACGCTCTGTCGTCTTTAGGACTTGTAAACCCATAGAGACCAAAAGACGATTTTCATCTGTTAGACTGACCATGTCAGCGATGGTCCCGATAGCTACCAAATCGAGCATTTCATGAGGTACAGCCTCTAAAAGAGCACAAGCTAGTTTAAAAGCCACGCCACAACCAGCCAAGGATTTAAAGGGATAATCACCCTCAGGGTGCTCCGGATGAATAATAGCGTAAGCCTCTGGCAAATGCTCAGGCAAGCTGTGGTGGTCTGTGACAATGACATCAACACCCTTACTTTTCTGGGCATAACGAATCGCTTCATGTCCAGCCACTCCATTGTCCACGGTGATAATTAGTGATATGCCCTGCTCTTCGATAAAATATTTATAGACACTTTGATTAGGGCCATAGCCATCCGTGAAACGATTAGGCAAGTACACCTCAACTTCTGCTCCCATCATCTCTAACGTTTCCTTAACAATAGAAGCAGATGTCATTCCATCAGCATCATAATCGCCATAAATCAAAATACGCTCAGCCTTTTCAATAGCTTCTCTAATCCGCCCAACAGCCTTCTCCATATCAAACAAAAGATAAGGGTCATAGAGATTGGCGACGTCCATACCAAAAAAACGCTCTAACTTAGCCTTATCATCAATCCCTCTAGCATAGAGGATGCGCGCTGATAAGCCATCTAAATCATATGTTTTACTTAATTGATAAAAAGCCTCGTCAGGCTCTTTTTCCTGTAATTGCCACTGATATTGTGCAGAAATCATTTTAAATTAAAAACCTTTCTTGATAAGATATCTGAGGTTTTTGGAAACAGTGTATAAAACTTGTGAGCTAGCGCTAAGCTATAAGGCATATTCAGCTCACGCTTAGGCTTGCCTAAGACTTTGACAATCTTTTTGGCAACAGCGTCTGGCGACAATACAAACCGCCCTACGCGCTCTAAGTAGCCTCCTGTCGGATCTGCCTTATCAAAAAAGGACGTCCTGATCGGTCCAGGATTAACGGTTGTCACATATACCCCTTTATCAGCTAGCTCAAGGCGTAAACTATTTGAAAAACCAATAACAGCAAACTTGCTAGCACAATAGACCGAGGCCTTACTGGTTGCCATAAGCCCTGCCATACTGGCTATGTTGACAATATGCCCCGACCCTCTACGGGCCATCTTTTCTCCCACCAAGCGAGAGAAAGTCATCACTGCGATGCTGTTGACATCAAACATAGCCTTAACCTCATCTTGAGTGTAGTCATCGTAGTCTTTAAAACTACCATAACCAGCGTTATTGATGAGAACATCAATTCGCCCAAACGCTTCTTCAATCTCTGACAAAATAGCCACAATAGCCTTCTCAGACGTGATGTCACACTCTTTTAAGCAGATATGATCAGACGGTGCATATAGTTGCGCAAGCTTTTTCTTGTCTCGACCTAGTAAAACCAAGCTGTCCGTTTCAGAGAGTTGCCTGACAAGTGACTGGGCAAGACCTCCACTTGCCCCTGTAACAACAATCACACGTCCACTCATAAGCTAAATTCCTCAAGATCTTTGACTAGCTGTGTTTGCTCAAATACAGCTCTAGCATCATCTTGCAAGCGTCTGCAATCACGCCCCAAAAAACGAGCGCTGATATGGTTCAGCAATAAACGCTTGGCTGAGGCTGCTTTAGCGACTTGAGCGGCCTCTATATTGGTTGAATGCCCATGCGCTTTAGCGATTTTCTCATCTCCCTTTCCATAAGTGGACTCATGGACAAGGACATCCGCCCCTAAAGCGAGACGAACGCTAGCGTCTGTCTTTCGTGTATCACCTAAAATCGTGACAATCTTCCCTTTTTTAGGCGCTGAGATATAATCCTTAGCAATGATACGACGACCATCTTCTAAGGTAATATCCTCACCATTTTTGATACGTCCAAAAAGCGGGCCAAATGGCACACCTGCTTCTTTTAGAGCGTTAGCATCTAGCGTTCCCTCCAAATCCTTTTGTACCACACGATAGCCAACACAAAAAACAGTATGATCTAGCGCTTCAGTGTAGATGCTAAATTTATCATCTTCATAAATCAAGCCTAGATTATCCTTATCAAACTCATGAAAATGAATCCGATAAGGCAAACGCGTCCCAGATTGGTAAAGGCTTGTCATGACATAGCTTTTGATACCAACAGGACCGTACAAATCAAGGTCTGTCTGCTCTTCGTTGGCTTGAAAGGCACGGCTCGACAAAAAACCAGGCAAGCCAAAGATATGGTCACCATGAAGATGTGTGATAAAAACCTTTCGAACCTTACGGGGTTTGATGCTGGTCTCTAAAATCTGTCTTTGCGTGCCTTCCCCACAATCAAACATCCATACTTCATTGATTTCATCATGTAATTTTAATACCAAACTCGAGACATTGCGCGCCTTTGAGGGCTGCCCTGCTCCCGTTCCTAAAAATTGAATGTCCACTCTTTAGTCCTCTTCTTGCTTTATATATAATAGGGCTTCTCTACCGTCTGCTTGATAATAACGCTGCCCCTTAATGTTTTCGGCTAACTCCACGATTTCCTCACGACTAAGCCCTGATAATCTGATGACATTTCCAGCTAATAGCTCCACCTTAGTCAACAGACTCTCCTTAGGCGTCTCGTCTGCTATAAGTAGCTTATCAATAGCTAACGGTGCTAATAAAATCCGTCCCTCTTCATAGCTAACCGCATAATGAGGGAAAAGCTGCGCAATCTCAAAGAATAGGGACTCTGTCATAGGACCCTCTTCCTGCGCAAATACCTGTGCTCTTTCTTCTTGTGAGATATAGGCAAAACCATAGGAGTGACCCGAGAGATTTAATCTCACAAACGGTTTTTCTTCACGAAAACTAGGGTCTTTTTGGTAAAGTTTTAAAGCTTTTGATAAGCCAAAATAATAATCAGTAGCTGCTTTTGGGGATTGTTTTTGATATATCTCAGCAAAGTAAGCGTTGATGACACTTGGTGGAGGTGTGATAAAGCGTAATTTGTCATCATGGGATAAGTCTTTTAAACACTGTGTGAGGTATACTTTATCAAGGGTTGTAAAACCGCCATAAGTCAGCGCTAAATCAATATAATCAGTCATAAAATTCTTCTAGCTTCCATTTATATTTTGGTGATATATAGCCTGTAATAGCCTCCTGACTGTCACCATCAAAAGGATCTACAAAGGCTATTTTCTGTAACTCATAAAGTTTATAGAAATCTTTTGGTAAAACACGAATCTTAAAAGGCTCAAACTGCTCACAAATAGTGTCAACTAGTAGCCTGCGAAGCGATTTGAGGCTATTTTTATCTCGTGCTGAAATCCTAATATTAGGAAAAGAAGTCGCATTAAAACTCGCCACTTTATCAATCTTATTGTAGATTGATAAGCGTGGAATATCTAGCATATCCAACTCTTTTAACAGATCACGGACTACTTTTTCATGCTCCATATGATTGGGGTCACTGGCATCAATCACATGTAATAATAAATCAACGTGACGGCTTTCTTCAAGGGTTGATTGAAAAGCAGCCACTAGCTCTGTTGGCAAATCTTGGATAAAACCAACGGTATCTGTTAAAGTAGCTTGAAAACGATCCTTGAGATACACTTGCTTGGTTGTCGCATCTAAGGTCGCAAACAGTTCATCAGCCTCGTAATGCTCTTTTTCTGTTAATAAATTCATCAAGGTGGATTTGCCAGCATTGGTATAGCCGATTAAGCCAATTTTAAATACCCCATCGTTTAAGCGCCTATCACGACCTGTCTCACGCTTTTGAGCTACTTGTGCTAATTGGTGCTCAATATCTGTGATTTGCTTACGGATAGATCGGCGATTGAGCTCAAGCTGGCTCTCACCTGGACCGCGACTACCAATTCCTCCAGCTTGGCGACTCAGCATAATCCCTTGTCCCACTAAACGTGGTAACATATATTTAAGCTGGGCTAAATGTACCTGCAATTTGCCCTCATGGCTACGTGCTCTCAGCGCAAAAATGTCTAAAATCAGTTGCATACGGTCAATGACCTTGACCTCTAACACACTCTCAAGCCTTGCATTTTGTCTTGGCGTTAAGCGATTATTGACAATGACAGTATCAATACGCTCACTATCTATCAACCGCGCTATTTCTTCTAATTTACCAGAACCGACAAAACTCTTACTATCGTAAGTCTCTCGATGTTGAGTGACACAAGAAACCACCTCAGCACCAGCTGTTTGCGCCAAACCTTCTAGCTCTTTCATAGACATCTCAAAATGCTCTGTCTTAGGAAGCGCCACTCCTACCAACAAGACCCGCTCTTTTTGCGTTGCTGTCTCAAACATCTTCTCACCTCAATTCTGCATAAAGAATATTATACCACAAATCGTCTTCTAAAAGTGCTTTAGGATTGCTTGGTTTCTGATAAAAACGCCTTGACTCTCTGTATCATCTTGTCATGACTATTCTCGTCGTCAATCCTATACCAATCCACATCCATACGATTACGAAACCAAGTCAACTGTCGCTTGGCAAAGCGACGTGTATTCTGCTTTAGAGATGCAACCGCCTCATCTAAAGATACCTCACCTCTAAAATAAGGAAATAGCTCTTTATAGCCAATAGCACGACTAGCTTGCGCATCAGGATAGTGGTCATAAAGCCACTTAGCTTCGTTTAAAAGTCCTTGTGAGAGCATACTATCGACCCTAGCATTGATACGCTCATACAACTGCTGTCTATCATCATCAAGTCCGATTAAAAGAACATTATAGGCTGGCTTTGTATTTTCTGTCTGTGATGAAAACCGCTCAAGCTCCAAAGCTCGTGTGGCACGTCTGCGATTATACTGAGGAATCCTAAGCCCCTTTTGCTTCACGATAGCCTCAAGCTCCTCATCAGACAAACTTTCCAGTTCTTTACGATAAGCTAGCACTTCATCTTGATTGACCTTACCACCTAGATGATAGCCCTCTAATAAACTTTGCACATAAAGTCCAGTCCCTCCAACGACAAAAGGAACCTGTCCTCTTGAGTCAATTTCGACTATCGCTCTCTGAGCTTCCTTGACAAAGTCAAAAGCAGAATAAGACTCACTAACGTCTCGCACATCAATCAAATGATGAACAACACTAGCTTGTTCTTCTTGACTGGCTTTAGCTGTCCCTATATCCAGATGACGATAGACCTGCTGACTATCACCACTGATGATCTCTCCACCAAAGCGCTTAGCTAGCTCAATTCCTAACGCTGTCTTACCAACAGCGGTCGGTCCAACTACACAAATGATATTCTGTGTCACAAATCTTCTCATCCTTTTCCATTTTTTACTTGCTATTTTCATAAGCATGCGTTACTATAATTATAACACAGATGCTGAGAGGGAAACCTTTCAAAATCATAAAAGCTATTTAAAGGAGATATTATTATGGCTAACAAACATCATTTTTCATTTGCTAAAGGTTTTGTTATCGGAGTAGCAGCTACTGCAGCTGCAGTGACAGGAGCTGTTTACGCAGTGAAAAAAACAATCATTGATCCTGAAGAAGAAAAAGCAGCTTTTATCGAAGAAAACCGTAAAAAAGCTGCTCGCAGACGTGTTTCTCACTAATACTAATCTGCTATAAGCATTAAAAATCAAGGCTAAGCCTTGATTTTTTTTATTGTGTATCTGTCATCTCCAACGCCAACTTTTCTTTGATTGCTTTAGCAACTGCTCTAGGAATCCCACAACTTACGATGTCTTCAAGACTAGCCTTTTGAATAGCCGTTAGGCTCTTAAAATGCCTCATCAGCGCTTGTTTACGTTTTGGTCCCAAGCCACTTATACCATCTAGTTTAGATGAAAATGAGTTTTTAGAGCGCAATTGACGATGAAAGGTAATCGCAAAGCGATGCACTTCATCTTGAATACGCTGTAAGAGGAAGAATTCCTCCGATTGACGCTTTAATCCAACGACCTGCAAAGGATTTCCAAAGAGTAATTCATGCGTCTGATGTTTATCATTTTTTTGCAGACCCGCTACTGGAATACTAAGACCTAGCTGGTCTTCAATCACTTCTTTAGCCACATTGACCTGACCTTGCCCGCCATCAATAATAATAAGATCAGGAGGGGTCAACCCTTCACGTAAAACCCTACTATAACGGCGATAAATCACTTCTTTCATACTCGCATAGTCATCAGGACCAACAACGGTTTTTATCTTAAACTTACGATACTCTTTTTTGCTTGGCTTACCATCAACAAAGACAACCATAGCAGATACTGGGCTTGTCCCTTGGATATTGGAGTTGTCAAAAGCTTCAATACGCACAGGTGTCGGTATCTTCAATAATTGCCCCAAGTGTTCAATCGCACCATATGTCTTTTTAACATCTTTTTCTAATAAATCAAACTTTTGCTGCAAACTAACACGCGCATTTTTAGTTGCTAAATTGACTAATTGCTTCTTTTCTCCTCGCTGGGGCTTGATGACCTTGACCTTACTCTTGACTAAGGCTTGCACCAAGTCTGCATCAATCGCTTGCGGGATAAAGATTTCTTTTGGCAATAAATGCTTTTGGTCTTGGTAAAACTGCCCCACATAAGTCAGAAAATCTTCCTCGGGTTCATTGTAGTAAGGAAACATATTGACATCACGTTGGATGAGTTTACCATTACGCACAAAAAAGACCTGTACACACATCCAACCTTTATCGACAGCATATCCAAAAATATCACGGTCTTTCATATCTTGGTGAATGACCCTTTGTTTAGTCCGTAAAAGCCCGATAGCTTCGATCAAATCACGATATTCTGCTGCTCTTTCAAACGCCATCTCCTCAGATGCTTTTAGCATTTTATCTTTCAGACCGTCAATAATCTTATTATCCTTGCCGTTTAGAAACTGCTTGACATCTTCTGTCAACCCTTGCCAGTAAGCCTTTGTCGTATGGCAAATGGTATGGGCATTACATTGCCCTAAATGGTAATAAAAGCAGACTTTATTAGCAGGATTAGTGCATTTTTTAAACGGAAAAAGACGATCTAGCAACCGTTTTATCTCTGAGGCCGCACCTGAATCTGGATAAGGCCCAAAATAGATACCGTCTTGTTTTTTGACTTGTCTGGTAATTAAAAGCCTAGGATAGTGTTCATTGGTGATTTTGATATAAGGATACGACTTATCATCTTTGAGTTTGATATTGTATTTAGGCTTATTTTCTTGAATCAAGTTGATTTCAAGAAGGAGCGCTTCGGTATTAGAGCTCGTAACGATATACTCAAAATCTTCAATCTCAGAGACCAATAGCTCTGTCTTTGTATTGTGGCTACCGTGAAAATAGGAGCGGACACGATTTTTAAGATTTTTAGCTTTCCCTACATAGATAATGGTACCATGCTTATCCTTATGTAGATAACATCCAGGGCTGTCTGGTAGTAGAGATAGCTTATGTTTGATCAGTTCATTCATACTGTTTATTATACCATATAGCAAAGACTATCGCTCACGTTTACAGTCAAAAAGACTGAGCACCTCAGTCTTTTTAAATCAATCTGTAAAGACGTCACCAGTCCAAAACTCATAGACCATGGTTGCCATCTCTTGAGTGCTGACACGACAGTGATTTTCAAACCACTTACTTTTCATTTGCACAAGACCACCAAAAAGATAGGTCCACAAATACTCAGTATTAGGACCTAAATCAGGATTAAAATAGGGTTCAACATAGGGTTTTAAGCCTTTTTCATACACCAAAACAATGTCATTAACAACCCACTGGGCATTTTGCTGGTATAAGATTTGAATCCCTTTTTGATAATGCAACCAATAATCAAAATATGCACGCAAAACCTCAACCAAGTGCTTAGGGTGTTTACTGTCAATCATTGAAAAGCATTCTTTATACATTTGGTCAAGGCATGTTTTTAGGACATCATCTTTAGATGTAAAGTGACGGTAAAAAGTCTGTCGCGTCAACGAAGCTTCTGCGACAATTTCCTTAATGGAAATCTCATCAAGAGGTTTCTCATGCATTAGTCGCAAAAGAGCTCGGATAAATAAATCTTTTGAACGCTGGCTTCTTCTACTAATCAGTTCAGCCATTTGATTCCTCCATCTTATATACTTTTAACCCGCAAACAATACCATTTTTAGCTTAAATAAATATTAAAATGTAAAAATCACTATCTCATCATACGCTCAACTTATTCGTCCTGAAAGTCGCCTTGCCGCTCAATGATACGCATAATCGCCTTTAACACATGATACTCATCAATCAATTGCGCCACCAAAGGGTAGTGAGTATCACTCAGGCGTGTTCCCATCAATTTTTGAGATAGCTGGTAAAAGCTCGTCACATGCTCTTCAACGCTCAACAACAATTCCTTAGTGTCTTTCAAACGGTATTTCCGTGCCAATTTCTGAAGTTCATTAGTAAATAATTCATAATTACGCTCATGAATCGTTTTACCGTCATCCAACAGATCTAAAGCCTTGTAGCAAGTCACAAATACATGATCTACGGTATTGCAAACAAAAATAATACCAGATTCTGAGATGTATTTTTCACGTTTAGCGTCTATATGGCTGTCTTTCGTGTACGATGTTAGACTACCCGTTTGTTGTCGAACCCATTTACCAAGAGCCTCTTTTGATACCCCAAAGCGCTCTAATGCACGTTTTGCGAAATGATCTGTATAAGTATATTCTGGTCCGTAAGACAATCCCATAAACACTCCTCCCATCTCCCAATGCCTAGCTCAGCCTCTAAATACTAGGAACACAGGACAACAACACTCAAGACTGCTAACTATCTATCAGATTGCTTTGTAAACGCTAAACCACCTCTACTTATCGCAACTATATTGTCCAAATCAAGTAGCTGCTTATCCTCCAACATATCCTTGGTTGCTGTCAGATAAGTCGCAAAATGCTTGGTCTGACGATGTCTTTTATAGGCAAGAGCATCTTCATAGACTTCCACAAAATAATAACGTCCTGCTTTTGTCTTATCTTGTGTAGCATACATAGCCAAAACACCCTCTTCTTGGGACATGGATGTTTTCATATTAGTCAAAACACTCTCTTCAAAGGCATCTTCTTGCCCCTTTTTGACATCGATTTGAGCTGATTTAAGGGCATAGTGCCCAGCCCCTAGCCACACACCAGCAGGTAGCTTCTCGCTAAGAAAAAGTGCCTCCACCTCATAGACCTCTCGCTTGGTCAACTGATGAGCAACTTCTTGAACATAGTACTTGTATTGTGGTGACTGACGATGCAGCTCGTAAGCCTCAGTATCTTGATAAACCTCAAAGACGATATTGTCTGTTGGCTCTTGTGATACCCTAGCCACATACATGGCTAGCGTCCCTAGCTCGTCTGCATAAGAACGCCTAAGATTTGTCTCGCCTACCTGATAAAATCGTTCTTTAGCAGTCTCATCAACCCCTAGACGAAATAAATGCACAATCGGACGTTTCCCTGATACGTCTTTATCTGTCATGATACTATCTCCTTTTCTTATGATGATTGAGTCTCTTCTAAGCTTTTTCTCCAGCTAACAACCGTTCAATGTTCCTAGAAAAGAGAGCTTTTTGCTCATTTTGGGCTAAATCTAGCTGGCTAATAGCTTCTATAATAAGCTCCGTAGCACCAGATGGTAAGACACCAAGCGGTGCATCCGTCCCAAAAAGGACATGGTCAATTCCAAAATAATCAATGGTCAAAGCCAGCGCCTTGGGATTACCTAAAATCGCTGTATCGACGTAAAATTTCTTAAAGTCCTCTGCTTGCTTCACAGGCAATATATGCTCTATTCGTCCGCTAAAGAAAGGTACCATAGCTCCTGCATGATGCGAAATGATTTTCAAGTGAGGAAAGGCTTGAAAATAGCCTGCTGACACAATCTCAAACATAGCTTGCGTTTGTTCATATTCCCATGTAAACACAATGTTATTATCAGGTTTTCGCTCATCAAAAACAGGGTGTAGCCAGATAGGAATATCGTACTTAGCACAAGCCTCAAAAATAGCTCTAAAGCGCTCATCTGCCACCGACAAGCCCAAATGCCTTGAAAATAACTGCACGCCTACTATCTGAGAATGCTGACAGACAAAGTCCTTGATAATCTCTACACTACCTTCAACATCACTAAGGCAAAGCATAGCCACTCCACCCAAAAACTGCTCAGGATAAGCCTTGAGCGTCTCTAGCAACTCTTGATTGGCTTCTTTAACCAAAGCTAGCGCTTCTTGCTTATCTAAAATGTCCTCTGGATTGGCATTGACAAACGAGATGATCTGCTTAACATCTTTTGGCTGCTGAGAGCATCGTAGGGGGATATCGGTCAACAAGGGGTGAGTTAAGAATGGCATCTTCTGTGTCAAGCTGGGATCAAGTGCCTGCATTTTTTGAAAAAAGCGTGGTAACATAACATGAGCAAATACATCTATTTTCATTCTGATCGTCTCCTTTTTCCTTATCAGCATATAGTATAGCAGTTTTTTAGCTCTTTGTCCTAACCACCCTTCACTCAACCAACTAGCAAGCCAGTCAAACAAATCTTAGATATCCCTTTTACTGTTGATATAAGCGTGTAAAACTATCCAAGCCTCACGTAAACCTCCTATGATAATTAGCCACAAGACAACAGCACTTAGTAACTGAGCAGCCTCTGGTAAATAAAGTGATAGCAGAACATTAACTAATAGTAACACTGCATAAAATAGCATGATATTGCCTCCCAAAACACTAATCATCCTTAACATGCCTAATAACGTTTTTAAAAGCGATTAACTGCCATACCAATAGCCCCACTAAAGACCATCTGTTGATCCATATACAGATGATGATACCTACCATAGCTATCAAGACCGCCACAACTATCCTGTTTTGAGATTGTTTGTAGTGCTTTTTCTTTGGATAAGACGGTAAGTCAAGTAGCATCCAATAGCAAACAAAAGCCAACGACACAAGCAGCTCATTGAGAAACGATATTTCCTTATGAAAACCATAAAAAGCTAGGATAGCCAAAAGACCGTTTAAACACAAACTCAACATCAATAACTTAAGAAATCGTCTCATCAGCTCACCTAAAACCTCTCTAGACTCCAATGCGTCATCTTTATTATAACATAAAACGCTTACATAGCTACTTAAAACCTCTACTTAGGCAGTCTGATAAAGACACTAACTAATAAGTCCCTCCTAAGTAAGAAGGGACTTTAGTCTTATTTAATCACATGGCTTTTTGCCACTTTTTTGTACCAATACGCACTTTGTTTGGGGTAGCGTTCTTGGCTATCAAAATCAACGTAGAAAAGACCATAGCGCTTGTCATAGCCATTTGACCAAGAAAAGACATCCATCAAAGACCAGATAAAATAACCCTTGACATTAGCGCCATCACCAATAGCATCTGAGATGACCTCTAGGTGCTTGGTGACATAATCTATACGCTCCTCATCTTGAACTGTCCCATTGATGAGCTTATCTTTATAGCCAAGACCATTTTCAGTAATATAGATTTTTTTGTAGTTTGGGTAATCCTTTGTCACACGCATGATTTGGTCATAAAGCCCTTTAGGATAGATAATCCAGTCCCAATCCGTCTTTTGAACATGATCAGGTGTTTGACGTTTACCAACCCCCTTTATCTGATAAGAAGAGCTACCTTTTTCACCTTTACCATTATGGACAATCTCTGTCTCGCCTGTAAAAGAGGTCATCCAATCACTCATGTAATAGTTAATCCCTAAAAAGTCATTGAAATCCTTTGCGGCTTCTAAAGCTTGAAAATCTTCCTGACGTAAATCCAACTTACCACCAGTCATGCGTAGGATATGACGCACACCTTCAAGCGTACTTTCTGAATAATATCCCAAATAAGTCGCATCTAAGATAAATTTATTATGAATGATGTCCTCAAGCTCTGCAGCGCGCCTATCCTCAGAGCTTTGGCTATCATAAGGGTATTTAGTCGGTAGCGCGTGAACGACACCAATCTCACCAGTATAGCCAAGCTCTTTATAGCACTTGATAGCTCTAGCATGAGCTACCATCATATTGTGATGAGATTGAAATAACTTAGCCAAGTCATAGTGAATACCTGGGGGAAATTTACCAACGAGATACTGACCATCACCAATTGGACCAATTTCATTAAAGGTTGTCCAATACTTGACCTCTCTAAATTCCTTAAAACAAAAGCTAGCGTAATCTACAAAGTAATCAATCGTATCACGGTTGAGAAAATCCCCTTTTCATGGAGATAAGCTGGTGTATCAAAGTGATGAAGGGTCACAAACGGCTCTACATGATGTTTATGACACTCATCAAACAAACGATGATAAAAAGCTACACCTAAGGGATTTACCTCTCCGTAACCCTTTGGAAAAATGCGTGACCATGCTATCGAAATCCGAATAGCCTGAATGCCAAACTGCTCACACAGCGCCAAATCCACAGGGTAGCGATGGTAAAAATCAGAAGCAGGCTCAGCTGTGTACCAATAATTATCCTTGAGATACTTATCCCAAGCCACAGGCCCCTTGCCGTCTGCCGTTGTACTGCCTTCTGCTTGGTAAGCAGCCGTTGCCCCACCAAATATAAAATCTTGCGGTAATGTCTTAACCATATCCTTCTCTCTATCTAATCAAAACGCTCTATCTCACATCTAAACCTATTTCGTTATAACATCTGTCTCACAAAATCAAGCGCCGCTTTTCCATCTCGTGTCAGACGAATATACTGAGCCCCTTGGGTCTTAGCCAACTTAATTCCTAGCCCATCTGTTTCTTGCTTGATGTCTGCATAATTCGATGCTACTTGAGGTGCTAAGATAACCAAATCATACTCTTTTAAAATATCACGGTGAGCACCATAACCTGTTGCTGTGGCAGTAATCTCTAGCTGATACTCTTTGGCTGCTTTTGTCAATGCATTGGCAAGAAGACCACTGGTCCCTCCTCCAGCACATAAGACAAGCACATTGATAGGGTTCTCTAGGGCATTTGTCAGACTCGCCTCAGAACTAGGACTAGTCTCTTTAGGCTGATAATCAGAGGTTGCCTTTACTGGTTGTTCACTTGGACAAAGTTCTTTTTTAGCAGACTTCTCCTCTGCTAACACCTGCTCATCATATACTCTCAAAAAAGGGTAATAAATCAAACCGTCCACGACTACTAAAAGTAGCGCTAACAGTATCGCTAAAGGTGCAAAATTAGTCCCCATAATCAAACCTAAAGGGCCTGGAGTTGTCCAAGGTAGATTGACGCTAAAACTATTCATATGCAGTGTATCCACAAAAAATTTAAACAACCACACATTGACTAGAGGTGCCGTGATAAAAGGGATAAAAAAGATAGGATTTAAAACGATCGGTGCACCAAATAAGAGCGGCTCATTGACACCAAAGATAGTCGGGATAAGCGACGCCCTTCCCATAGCCTTATTTCTTTTTGATTTGCACAAGCACATAAACATCAAAGGGACAACCAAAGTCGCACCTGTGCCTCCCATAGTCGCAATAAACATCTGCGTTCCTGACGTCAACACCTTATCCGCATGCTCTCCTGCTTGTAGCAGCTGAAAATTGGTCTCAATATTAGCATAAGTAATCGCAGCAATTGCTGGCTCCACGATAGATGGCCCATGAATACCAACAAACCAAAACAGCGCATAAGATCCAAAAATAAGGCTAATCCCTACATAGCCATCGGCCGCTCTAAACAAAGGCTCAAACAAATGCGAAATCGCCTCGGCTACTGTTGTCCCCACAACATGTACGACCAGTAAATCAATCGCATAAACCAGACAAATAGATAAGGCATAGGGAATCACATCCTTGAAGGCCTGCGAGACATTTGGGGGAACTTCCTCTGGCATCGCAATACTAACATGACGCTTAATACAGAATTTATAGACATTAACCGTGACAAAAGCAGCTAAAAAAGCACTCAGTAAGCCTTTGGTACCCATATAATCACTTGAAAAACCATCTCTAATAGCCTCTGATGATAGGAGCAAAAAGGCTGATATAGAAGCAATCATCGTCGAGAGGAGATTGATCTGATTTGTCTTTGGCAATTCTCGGTTAAAGGCATCTGTCAATGATTTAGCCGTTGTTGCGGCTACTAAGACGGCCACAATCCCCATAGTATAAGCATAAGGCTTCATGATAATTACCTCAATATCTTTTGACCAGCTAAAACCAAAGATATTAGGCACATAAGCAACCAATAAAAATAAACTCGAAAACAAAATAGCAGGCATGGCTGCGATAAAGCCATCACGAATAGCTCTTAGATAGACATTTCGAGATACCTTTTCAAAAAAAGGCTTGCCACGCTCAATAAAAGCAATCAAGGTCTCCATCACATATCACTCCTCTTGTATAACTCTAAGATATGTGTCATCATATCTTTTAACAATAAGGTCGTCATCAAATGGTCCTGCCCATGCATAAGCGTGACACTAAAGGCTAAATCACTACCCGATGCTTCTTCCTTTAGCAATCGTGTTTGCGACTGATGAGCCTCTATGATAGCCTCATTAGCTGCCTCACATAAAGCATCAGCTTTTTGAAAATCACCTGACTTAGCAGCAGCTAAGGCTTCCAACAAGTGTGAGCGTGCGTCTCCAGCATACGCCACAATTTCAAAACCCAATAAGGTCAATTCTTCTTTATCCATAATCCTCTCCTTTCATCGTGTCCTTATAATAGACGTTGAATATGCAATATAATATAAAAGCGCTCACTACTGCCAACAGGCTTATTCAAAACCTCCTTAATGACCTCAAAAATCTCACTACCAATGGCATAAGCTTTGGGATCCTGCGTTTTAATGTAAGCCTCCAGATCACCGACAGAAGCATTTTGACCTACTGTCTTATCTAGGTAATGGATAAAATAAGACAAATGAATCATGAAACGGTCATAAAAATGACGATTTTCTGGTGTTTTAGAGATGCCATGAATTGCTAGGATACGCTCCACTGTTACCATAATCTGCTGACTAATCTCCTGCAGATCATGACTAGCAAGGTACTCTTCTCCCTTAGCATTGATAAAATGAAGAGCAATGCGACAGACCTCCTCATCAGGTAGCTCAGCTAGTAGCTCTTGACGAAATAACGTTAGCGCTTCTTTAGCGATTTGATACTCTAGCGGGTATTGATGAGAAATATCTGGTAGCTTACTATGGCGATAAGTAGCCGTCAATACCGCCTGATAAGCGCAGTATATATGATCTGTCAAGGTGACGTAGAGATACTCTTGGACAGGATAGTGATACGTTTTAATCAAACGGCTGATGATAGAGTAAGTGACTGAGATCACATTTAAGGGGATTTCCTGTAAAGAGCTCAGCACATTATTTTTAACCTCTTGATTTTTCAAGGCAAAGACGGTCTCTATCTTATCTTCAATGACAAGATCTCCTTTTTTCTTTTGAAAAGCAAGCCCTATCCCCATGACAACCGCTTGATTGCCCTCTTCATCTTTGACAAGAGCCGCATTATTATTTAGCGACTGTATAATCCTAAACATATCTTCCTTCTATATCCTCCTAAGCAAAAAAGACTACAAACAAACTGAGGACTCCCGTCTCACATTCATTTGTAGTCTTGCCTAATCGAATTAGTGACAATCCACCCTATTTCTACTAATATACTTTTATTATACCACATTTCTCACAAATGTAAACCCTTTCTTAGATATCTTTGTCTCTCTCCATCCAAGATGTTGCGCTCTGAGATAAAACTGCCTCCAAATCCTCCATATGCTTACGTCCATGACTTTCTAGCCATTGACGTGCTGCTTTAGATCCTTGTTGGATATAGACAGGCACTACTCCAGCCCAAGTCGCACGACCGCACAAAACGCCATTAAAACGTGCTCCAGACGCATAGGCAAAGCCTAAGGTTTCTTGAAAAAGCTCTGCTGACACGCCTGCACTCAAATAAATATACGGCAGATGGGTCGCCTCATTTTGCGCTTTAAAATAGTCTGCTGCTTCTTTCTGGCTATAAGCCACCTCACTTCCATAGCCTTCCACATAAGACATATTGACAGGAACTTCTACTTTTAAGACATCAACACCAAAGCGCTGGTCTGAAAAGACCTTCATCGCCTCAATCACCTTTCTAGGCTTGATTTTAGCAAAGTCAAGACTATTCGTATCTGAAAGACTTTCATCATAGCTTACAATTTCCAAGAAAAACGGCAGGTCTTCAGCCTGACATTCTGAACCTAGTCGCTCAATGTAGGCTTTTTTCTGATTATTGACCGCTTCATTGCCGTCACAATCATAATATAATAAAAACTTAATCGCCTGTGCGCCTGACTCATGCAATCGCTTGACAGACCACTCCTCTAAGCAATCTGGCAAGCGAGAGGTAGATTGACTATCATAGCCTGTTTTTTCGTAAGCCAAAAGCAAACCGCTCCCTTCACTACGCACCAACGACGCCTTCAAGCCAAACTCTGGATCTAAAAGAATAGAGGACGCATATGGTGTCAATACCTCAGAAACCAAGGCTTTTAACTCTTCTATCTGCTTACTAGTAGGCTCTTTGTCTTGATAGGTTGCCATCATCTTCTTAAGCGCACCTCTTTGGTCAAACGCTAGCGCTGAAATGATACCTTTACTGTCACTGACAGACTCTAACCCTTTTCTTTTTCCGACTGTTAACATCTTAAACCTCCACGACTCTTATCTCATCATACAACGTATCTGCACCATCTAAATCAACATAGCCCGTCTCTTCTGCTTGGGCATTTAACATGCCATACAGATTGGCTTTTTTCAATAAACTCACATCATCTAAACCTTCCACTAAGCTTGATGCAATACCAGCGACACTTGAGTCCCCAGATCCGACAGGATTGACCACCCTCACTTTAGGAATATAAACACGATAACAACGCTCTTTGTGTTTTGCAAAAACCCCGTTATCACCTAATGAGACGATAAGCCACTCAATCCCTTCAAATAAGTCGTCTGCTAGGATTGCTTTAAGCGTCTCATCATCATCGCTCACTTTGCTATCTAGCAACTCGGCAAGCTCATCTATATTAGGTTTGATGACCGTGGGCTTATAAGGACTTTCTAAAACCTCTTTCAATGCCTGACCAGAGCAATCTAAAACCACTTTAGCGTTTTGCTGCTGACACAGCCCTATCAGCTCTGCATAATAACCACTAGGCAGGCCTTGAGGAAGACTTCCTGACATGACTACAACCTTATGATTAGCAAGTAAAGACACTAAATGACTTGTGAATATAGCCAGCTCAGCTTCATCAATCACTGGTCCCTGCTCTAACAACTCTGTCTGATGCGTACCATGTAACAGAGCGATACATTGACGTGTCTCACCAGCAATTCTCACAAAATCATGCTTAATAGCCCTCTCATCTAGTGATTTTTCAAGATAACGACCTGTCTCACCTCCCATAAACCCTGTCGCAAGCACTTCTTTTCCGACTTGGTTGAGAACACGAGTGACATTTAAGCCCTTACCACCCGCACTCTTACGCGCAGCTTTGACACGATTAACCGTATCAATCTCTAGCTTATCCAGCTGATAAGCCATATCTAAAGAGGGGTTCAATGTTATTGTTAGTATCATAATAATCTCCTAATCGTGATAATCGCCACGAGCCCACTTGTCAAGAAATTCATCGAAAAATTGCGGACTCATCTGCTCTTGATGGCCTGTCTCAAGATGGCTTATTTTAGCAATCAAGTCCTGATTTTCCTTACTTGGTTTGTAGCTGGCTTTGATAAACGCATCGATGATATCACACATGAGTAACTCGCCTGTAATCTTTCCACCAAAGCCGATGACATTAGCATTGAGCTCTTCTTTAGCATAAAGAGCAGAAGTCATATCACGAACCAAAGCGGCACGTACCCCAGCAACTTTATTGGCTGCATTGTTGATACCAACACCTGTCCCACAGATACAAATCCCAAGCTCAGCTTCCTTATTGGCTACAGCCTCTCCTACACGCTTTCCGTAGATGGGATAGTGGGTTCTGACATTATCATAGGTTCCAAAGTCAAGCACCTCATAACCCTGCCCCTTTAAGTAATCTACAACGGCTATCTTTTCAGCAGTGACGATATGGTCACATCCAACGGCAATTTTCATGGTAACGCTCCTTTATCAGCACATCTTATTCAACATATCGACACGAATCTGGTGACGACCACCGTCATAATGCCCTTGAACAAAGCCTTTGACGATATTTTTAGCCACCTCGTGTCCGACGATTTGACTTCCTAGACTAATCAAGCGAGCATTATTATGCCCTCTAGTCATATAAGCAGAGCGCTCATCAGAGACCACAGCAGCAATCATACCTTTAACTTTACTAGCTGTCATAAAAGGCCCGACACCAAAACCGTCAATAACGATCCCCAGATTCGCTTCATCTTTGAGTAGCTCCGACACAACACTTAATGTTGTATCCACAAAATCCTTACCAGCACTAACATCCTTAACCTCATAGCTACTAGCCATTAAATAATCCCTAATAACCTCTTTTAGCTCATCCCCCATAGGGTCAGCTCCAATAATGATAGTCATATCATTCTCCTCAATATCCTAATAACACACATCTTTAACATGATGAAACACAACGATTTTGCAAAATCTAAAAAGGAGTCCTACACTTTTATGTTTATATTATACACCTAAACAAACAATAAATCAACACAAAATGTTTTATAAAACAAAAAAACAACACAAATGTGTTGTTTTTAACAGGGATAGGGACATTAGCCTATTCATTTTTATGGTTGAATAAATCACAAATGAGTAAGCTGATGTTATAGCATACATCTAGTCATTTTACACAAAAAAACCTCCCACTCTAAGAGTAGGAGATTTAATGAGTAGGTAAACTCGATTATTTAAGAGTTACGCTAGCTCCAGCTTCTTCAAGTTTAGCTTTAAGTTCTTCAGCTTCTGCTGCAGCAACACCTTCTTTAAGAACTGATGGTGCGTTATCAACAAGAGCTTTAGCTTCTTTAAGACCTTCACCTGTGATTTCACGAACGACTTTGATAACAGCAACTTTTTTGTCACCACCAGAAGTCAATTCAACGTCAAATGAATCTTTAGCAGCACCTGCATCAGCAGCGCCAGCAGCAGCAACTGCAACAGGAGCAGCAGCTGTTACACCAAATTCTTCTTCGATAGCTTTTACAAGGTCGTTAAGTTCAAGGATTGAAGCTTCTTTAATTTCAGCAATAATGTTTTCAATGTTCAATGCCATTGTTGTTTCCTCCAAAATGTTTTTTAATAAATCAAATAATAATGTAGCGCTAAGCTACCTGAAGCATTAAGCTTCTTCTTTGCTTTCTGCAACCGCTTTGACAGCGTAAGCCACATTGCGAACTGGTGCTTGAAGCACTGAAAGGAGCATAGAAAGCATACCTTCGCGGTTTGGCAATTTAGCAAGAGCATCAATTTCTTCTTTAGTCGAAACAGCACCTTCGATAGCACCACCTTTAATTTCAAGTGCATCAGCAGTTGCTGCAAATTCGCTAAGAATTTTAGCTGGTGCAATAACATCCTCATTTGAGAAGGCTACTGCAGATGGGCCTACAAAGACATCTTTCATGTCGTCAAGACCTGCTTTTTCAGCTGCACGTGTCAAAATTGAGTTTTTGATAACTTTAAATTCAACACCGCTTTCGCGAAGATTGCGACGAAGAACTGTATCTTGCTCAACTGTAAGACCACGTGAGTCAACAACAACGATACTTGCTGCTGCTTTCATCTTTTCAGCGACAAGTTCGACTTGTTCAGCTTTTTTAGCAATAATTGCTTCACTCATTAGTTTTACCTCCGTTTTTATTTTTGGGATAGGCACAAAAAAATCGTACCTAAACCTAGACACGAAAGTACAAATACGTTATTTTCAAATCACGTTTTGTGCCTCGGCAGGAATATTATGAGCACTGCTCCCCTGCTGTCTTAGGTCAGTTTTATTTAAAACCTTTATTAGTATATCGTAGTGTTTCTACTTTGTCAACGGTTTTTACTATTTTATTTTTCTTTTATTTTTATCATTAAACGAAACAAAAAATATTATAGTATCATTTTTGAACTATTTTTATTTAAAAAAATTTAATATTTTTGTTGTTTTTCTATTGACATTTGTCAATAATAGGAGTATAGTATCATATAGAAGGTCATCAGATAGGCTTTGTTAGCTTGAAACATCGCACCTCTCACAATTGATATGCTTTATAATGACGATGACACTTCATTTTCCACTATTCATAGAATAGTATCATTTTTAAAAAACGAGGTAATTATTTATGGCAAACAATTATTATGGACGTGACCCTTTTGGCAATATGGACGATATTTTCAATCAACTTATGGGAAATATGGGCGGCTACAATACTGAGAGACGCCGCTATATGATAAATGGGCGTGAAATCACCCCTGAAGAATTTGACGTTTATCGTAAGACAGGTAAACTTCCTCATCAAATAGACCCAACCCAAGCACAGGCTAAAACACCTAAAGCAGACGGTATCCTAGCGACTCTTGGTACTAATATGACAGAGCAAGCTAGACAAAATGAGCTTGACCCTGTTATTGGACGCAATCAAGAAATCCAAGACACAGCTGAAATCTTAGCGCGCCGTACTAAAAACAACCCTGTTTTAGTGGGGGATGCTGGTGTCGGAAAAACAGCTGTTGTCGAAGGTTTAGCGCAAGCTATTGTCAGTGGTGATGTCCCTGCTGCAATCAAAAATAAAGAGATTATTTCCATTGACATCTCTGGGCTAGAAGCTGGTACACAATATCGTGGTAGCTTTGAGGAAAATGTCCAAAATCTTATCAAAGAAGTCAAGGAAGCTGGCAACATCATCCTCTTCTTCGATGAAATTCATCAGATTTTAGGCGCTGGCTCAACAGGTGGCGATAGTGGCTCTAAAGGGCTAGCAGATATTTTAAAACCTGCGCTATCTCGTGGTGAGTTGACTGTTATCGGTGCGACTACACAAGATGAATACCGTAATACTATTTTGAAAAACGCTGCGCTTGCTCGTCGCTTCAACGAAGTAAAAGTCAACGCTCCTTCTGCCCAAGATACCTTTAATATCTTGATGGGTATCCGTGATTTATATGAAAAACACCATAATGTCATCTTGCCTGATGATGTCTTAAAAGCAGCTATTGACTATTCTGTTCAATACATCCCACAACGTAGTCTTCCTGATAAAGCAATTGACCTTATCGATATGACAGCAGCTCACCTTGCAGCACAACACACTGTAACTGACCTCAAGTCTATCGAAGACGAAATTGACAAACAAAAACAAGCTCAGGAAGACGCTGCCGCTAAAGAGGATTACGAACAAGCACTAAACGCTAAAGCACGTATCGAAGAGCTTGAGGCACAAAAAAATAATCACACTGAAGGTCAAAAAGTCACTGCCAGTGTCAATGATGTCGCACAATCTGTCGAGCGCCTAACAGGTGTTCCAGTCTCTCAAATGGGAGCTAGCGACATTGAGCGCCTCAAAGAAATGGCTGGACGCTTGAAAGGCAAAGTCATCGGTCAAGACGAAGCTGTACAGGCTGTCGCTCGTGCTATCCGCAGAAATCGAGCTGGCTTTGATGAAGGTAATCGCCCTATCGGAAGCTTCCTTTTTGTCGGTCCAACTGGTGTCGGAAAAACAGAGCTGGCTAAACAACTAGCACTTGATATGTTTGGTTCTAAAGATGCTATTATTCGACTAGATATGTCCGAATTTAGCGATCGTACCGCTGTCTCAAAACTCATCGGCACAACTGCTGGTTATGTGGGCTACGACGATAATAACAACACCCTAACAGAGCGTGTCCGTCGTAATCCTTATGCTATCATCTTACTTGATGAGATTGAAAAGGCAGACCCTCAAGTCATCACCTTACTACTTCAAGTCCTTGATGATGGTCGTCTGACAGATGGTCAAGGCAATACTGTTGATTTCAAAAATACCGTTATCATCGCCACTTCAAATGCTGGATTTGGTAATGAACAACTCACTGGCGATACTGCTAAAGATATGGCTATCATGGACCGTATAGCACCTTACTTCCGACCTGAATTCCTCAATCGTTTCAACGCGGTTATCGAATTTTCACACCTTGGTAAAGACGATTTAGATGCTATCGTTGACTTGATGTTGACAGAAGTCAACCAAACTATCGCTAAAAAAGGCATGGATCTTGTTGTGACAGATAGTGCCAAAGCCTACCTGATTGACAAAGGTTACGATGAAGCGATGGGGGTTCGTCCACTTCGCCGTGTTATTGAACAAGATATTCGTGATCTCATCACTGATTTTTACCTAGAACATCTTGATGTCAAACATCTTTTAGCAGACTATGTGGATGACAAGATTGTTATCAGTGAGCGACAAGATGATACTAACGACAGCTCTAATGACTAATATAAAAAACAGACTATGAAAAGAATCTCCTCATAAGGAGGTTCTTTTTTCATGCCAAAAAGGAAGTCAAATCACCAAATCTCCACCTGCGTTCAAGTTATAGGGAGGTAAAGGCTATCTCAATACAAAATCCTGACAGGGGACTTCTATTGTCAAAAATTACGGGTAAAATCAACTAATCAAGTCTTAACTTAGTCAATAACATATCAAGAAGACTCAAAAAAACTATCGCCTCATCCCAATCCTAAGACTATCTTGCGCTGTATGTCCATCCTATCAACAGTATCTCCAAAAATAAGACCACTATTGATGCGACCATTTCTCATTTTGCTAAGAAAAATTGTTATAATAGCACCTGCGAGAACTTCTTTTCGCACTTGAAAAATGAGTCCTTGAGACTAGACCACCTGAGAATAAACAAACTCACCTCCGTCCAATCAGGGAACACATCAACTGGTATAGCGACCACAGACCACAAGAAACATAAAAAGGTATGACTCCCTTATTATTAGGGAATCATACCTTCTAAAAAACTAACTTTTTTAACTGCTCATTTATCTGAGCTTGACGGTAGCAAGATACCTTTTAGCTATTAAATAGCTTTTTTATCTTGCCCAGTAGCACGTTGGATAGCTTTGACAAGCTCTACAAAGACAACCATCAACAAACTACCAATCACAACGACTACCCACTGTGTCACAGAAAGATGTGAGACATGGAAGAAGCCGTTGAAGCCTGGGATAACAATAGTTGCCATCAACAAGACAAAGGCTATCGGTACAGACCAGTTAAAGAGTTTATTTTTAAATAAACCAACCGTAAAGATAGACTGATAAACCGATTTCACATTAAAGGCATGAACTAGCTGAATAAGACCAAGTGTCGCATAAGCCATAGTCAGTGCATCCTCATGAACTTCATGATAAGTCGTATGCTCTGGATACAGTAGCGCCCAGCCATAAACACCTAAGACAAGTAAGGTTTGTAGGATACCTTGATAAATGATGGCTCCCATAACACCACCAGAAAAGAAGCTTGACTTGCGTCCACGTGGCTTATGTGTCATCACACCAGGCTCTGCTGGCTCAACACCAAGCGCAATCGCAGGTAGCGTATCGGTCACAAGGTTAATCCATAAGAGGTGTACTGGCTCTAACACATCCCAGCCAAATAGAGTTGCAAAGAAAATCGTAAAGACCTCAGCCATATTGGCAGATAGGAGATATTGGATAGATTTTTGGATGTTTGAAAAGACCTTACGCCCTTCTTCAACAGCAACAATAATCGTTGCAAAGTTATCATCAGCAAGCACCATATCTGAAGCACCTTTAGATACCTCCGTACCAGTGATACCCATACCAATACCGATATCTGCTGTCTTTAGTGATGGAGCATCGTTGACCCCATCACCTGTCATGGCAACGACCTTACCATCATTTTGCCAAGCCTTAACAATACGTACCTTGTGCTCTGGTGATACACGCGCATAAACAGAATATTGCTTGAAGACTTTTTGGAATTCCTCATCCGACAACTCATCTAGCTCAGCACCCGTAAAGACATGATCTTCTGTATCCGCTGGATCAATGATACCAAGACGCTTAGCGATAGCTTCTGCTGTATCTTGGTGGTCTCCTGTAATCATAATCGGACGAATACCTGCCTCTTTGGCCACACGAACAGCCTCAGCTGCTTCTGGACGCTCAGGGTCAATCATTCCGACCAAACCAGCAAAAATCAAGTCTTTTTCGACAATCTCAGATACCAAATCTTCTGGAATATCATCGATAATCTTATAAGCACCTGCTAAGACACGCAAGGCTTGATGCGCCATTTCAGAATTGTTTTCACGAATAAGAGCAGACACTTGCTCAGTAATCGGAGCAATATCGCCTTCTTTATCACGCATAACACAGCGTTTCAAGAGCTGATCTGGAGCCCCTTTGACAGCTACTAAATATTGACCATTAGCTAGTGGGTGAATCGTTGACATAAGCTTACGCTCAGAGTCAAACGGTAACTCAGCTACACGAGGATACTCTTTTAAAAAGGCAGCCACATCATAGCCCTTATCAAGAGCATACTGGATAAAGGCTGTCTCGGTTGGATCACCTATCAGTTTGCCATCAGCATCCATCTTAGTATCATTAGCCAAAACAACTGAACGTAGTAAAGGTAATTCTAAGCCTAACTCAACACTATCAGACGAGTCATGCAACTTAGCATCGTAAAACAGCTTTTCAACTGTCATCTGATTCATCGTTAGAGTCCCTGTCTTATCAGAGGCGATGATTTCAGTAGAACCTAGCGTCTCAACAGCTGGTAACTTACGAACGATAGAGTTACGCTTAGCTAATGTCTGTGTTCCTAACGATAGAACTACTGTCACGATCGCAGGTAAGCCTTCAGGAATGGCCGCAACAGCTAAGGCTACCGCTGTCATCAAGCCTGAGAGTGGTTCTTCCCCTCGTAAAAAGACACCTACTGCAAACGTGATCGCCGCAATAATAATAACCACATAGGTCAAAAATTTAGAGAGTTGATTCAAGCTTTGTTTCAGTGGTGTGTCTGTTTCATCAGCATTAGCTAGCATCCCTGCGATATGACCAACTTCTGTGTACATCCCTGTATTTGTCACAAGACCGACACCACGTCCATAGGTCACATTGGAATTTTGATAGGCCATATTGACACGATCACCAATACCTGCATCAAGAGCTACATCTGCTAGCACATCTTTTTCAACAGGGACAGACTCACCTGTTAAAGCTGCTTCTTCGATTTTTAGAGACGCTGACTCAAGCAGGCGCATATCCGCTGGTACCACATCGCCAGCCTCTAAGAGAACAATATCACCAGGAACCAACTCTCTTGAGTCAATTTCCGTGACATGACCATCACGGCGTACACGCGCTAAGGGACTGGACATGTTTTTAAGAGCTTCAATAGCAGCTTCTGCTTGCCCTTCTTGGTAAACACCAAAAGCAGCATTTAGCACTACAACGGTCAAGATAATAATAGCATCTGTAATGCCTTCGCCACCTGAGGTGATCACAGATAAAATAGCGGCAACCAACAAGATAATAATCATCAAATCCTTGAACTGATCCAAGAATTTCGATAGAAGGCTACGCTTTTCGCCTTCTTCAAGTTCATTGTGCCCATAAACCTCAAGTCTCTTAGAAGCTTCCTGGCTGCTTAGACCTTCTTGAGTCGAGTCAACAGCAGCCAGCACTTCTTTAGCACTTTCAGCATAAAAGGCTTCCTTTTTTTGCTCTTTTGACAAGTTTTTTGTCCTCCATTCTAATGTTACAGGGCTACAAAAAAGAGACCTGTTTTGACAAACAAGTCTCGCCGTTTAAGGTATAGCCGGAAATTTCTTTCGTAATGACGACCATACCACAGTGACTACTATCCCAAAACATGGTAGCTCATCACTGTCTGCTACTCCCTTGATATGTAATATGGGTCATATTATAGCAAAAAAACGAGCAATAAACAAGCCAAATGACCTTTTTTATGCTTGTTATTGCCAAGAAATCATCAGTCGATATTGAGCAAAAGTCGTCTGCCCATCTAGCTGAGTTAGGGCATAGCTGATCTCTAAAGTCCTTGCAGCTTTATCAAGGGCATAGTAGGCTGTTTGTGTCATAAACTGCTGGATACCTAAAGGCGTAGGAATCATGACAAGAGCATCCTGATGTTTATGAAATCGCATGATGGACTTAGGCGCTGAAAAGCGTGTCATCGTCAGCTCCTCCTCGTTGTACTTGAGGATGACTTTTTCAGATTCAGCATTTTGATAGGTCAGATAACTAAACACTCCCTTTTCAATCATCTGACAGTCATGTACTTCATGAATCACTTCAGTCTCTTGATCAAATGTTATTTCATTATGAATCGTTACTTGCATTACACAGTCCCTTCTAACTTCATTGTCATGTGCTCCTTATGAGCGTTAGTTTTATTATACCTTAAAACACCTAATCTCGCTATGTTCCTATCAGTGGTCTTTGACTAACAGTCAAGTTTGTGATTTTTTGATATAATGATTATATGAATGAAAAAGTCTTTCGTGATCCTGTTCACAATTATATCCATGTCAACAATCAAGTCATCTATGACCTCATCAATAGTAAAGAATTTCAACGTCTTAGACGTATCAAACAAGTCCCAACGACTGCTTTTACCTTTCATGGTGCCGAGCATAGTCGTTTTTCACATTGTCTTGGAGTTTATGAAATTGCTAGACAAATCACTAGTATCTTCGAGCGAAAATACCCTGATAGATGGGATAAAAATGAGAGCTTGCTTGTTATGGTGGCTGGGCTTCTCCACGACATTGGGCACGGTGCTTATTCTCATACCTTTGAGCGCCTTTTTGGTACAGACCATGAGCGCTACACACAAGAGATTATCACCAACCCAACCACGCACATTTATCACATTTTAACAAAGGTCAGTCCTGACTTTCCTGAAAAAGTAGCCAGCGTCATCAATCATACCTATCCTAATAAACAAGTCGTCTCCCTTATCTCTAGTCAGATAGACTGCGATCGAATGGATTATCTACTGCGTGATTCTTATTACACTGCTGCGCACTATGGACAGTTTGATTTGACCCGTATTTTACGGGTTATCGAGCCTATTGACAATGGCATTGCCTTTTCACGAAACGGTATGCACGCTGTAGAAGATTACATCGTGAGTCGCTTCCAAATGTATATGCAAGTCTATTTTCACCCTGCCAGTCGTGCTATGGAGGTATTGCTTCAAAACCTGCTAAAGCGCGCCAAAGAGCTCTACCAACAGACACCTGACTATTTTAGAGATACCTCACCTCATCTGCTGACTTTTTTTGAACAAAAGCAAAGCTTAGACGATTATCTAGCCCTTGATGATGGGGTGATGACCACTTACTTTCAAGCTTGGATGAGCTCTCCAGATCCTATTTTAGCTGACTTAGCCAGCCGTTTTATCAATCGTAAGGTCTTTAAGTCCATCACCTTTGATCAAAAAGACCAAAATAAACTTGACAAACTACGTCAACTTATCTGCCAAGTTGGCTTTAAAGACGATTATTACACAGGTATTCATGCCAGCTTTGATCTACCATATGATATCTACCGTCCAGATACTACTGACCCTCGCGTTGAGATTGCCATCATCCAAAAAGACGGTAGCTTAGCAGAATTATCAACCTTATCACCTATCGTCTCAGCATTATCTGGACAGACTTATGGCGATAGACGTTTTTACTTTCCAAAAGAGATGCTAGAAAGTGATAGCCTCTTTAGTGATGAGCAAAAAACGTTTAGCCAATACATTCAAAATGAACATTTTATCCCTTGTGGGCTTGCCCATCATGACAAATAAGCTAAATTTTAGTAATATAGTAGATGAGTTTTTGAGAACATTAACAAAGGAGAATACAACTTATGTCTATCAAGTTAGTTGCTGTAGATATTGACGGTACCCTCTTAACGAGTGATCGTCGTATCACAAAGGACGTCTATGACGCTATCCAAGAATCAAAAGCGCAAGGTGTCAAAGTGGTGATTGCCACAGGACGTCCTATTGCTGGTGTCAAACAACTGCTAAATGATCTTAATCTTAGAGATGAGGGTGACTATGTCATCACCTTTAACGGTGGTCTTGTCCAAGATACCGCTACAGGTCAAGATATCATCTCTGAAACACTTAGCTATGATGATTATCTTGACTTGGAGTTACTCAGTCGTAAGTTAGGTGTCCATATGCACGCTATCACTAAAGATGGGATCTACACAGCCAATCGCAATATCGGAAAATACACTGTCCACGAAGCACAATTGGTCGGAATGCCTGTCTTTTACCGTACACCAGAAGAGATGCGCAACAAAGCTATCATTAAGATGATGTTTATTGATGAGCCTTCTGTATTAGACGCTGCCATAGCTCAGATTCCTGAGAGCTATAAAGAGCGCTTTAATCTTGTCAAATCAACACCTTTTTACCTTGAGCTTTTACCTAAAACTGTCAGCAAGGGAGCTGCACTTCTTCATCTAGCTGAAAAAATGGGCTTAGAACATTCACAGACCATGGCAATTGGTGATGAAGAAAATGACCGTGCCATGCTAGAGACCGTTGCCAATCCTGTCGTCATGGAAAACGGCAATCCTGAGTTGAAAAAAATAGCCAAATACATCACAAAATCAAACGAAGAAAGCGGAGTGGCCTACGCCCTTCGAAACTGGGTACTCAAGTAATGTTCACATACAAAATCGGCATCTCTGAACAAGAGCATGACGCTTTTATTGCAAGCACCTTGCAAGCCAATCTGCTACAAAGCTCTAGCTGGGCAAAGATAAAAGACAACTGGAATAATGAGCGTATCGGTTTTTATCAAGATGGGCTACTGGTAGCCAGTGCCAGCATCTTGATTAGACCACTACCTCTGGGCTTTAGCATGTTTTATATCCCACGTGGACCTGTTATGGATTATCAAGACAAAGAGCTGGTCTCTTTTGTTTTGGATTCGCTTAAACGCTATGCTAAGCAAAAGAGGGCTTTATTTATCAAATTTGACCCTATGCTCTATCTACGTCAAAGTCATGCAGATAACCTTTCAGATACTAAAGACAATCCTGAAACATTAGCTGCTATTGATACACTCACTGCTTGTGGGGCTGAGTGGAGTGGACGTACTAGTGATTTGGCAGAGACCATCCAACCTCGTTTTCAAACTAATATCTACGCTGAGACATTTTCACTAGACAATCTTTCAAAGAAAAATCGCCAAGCACTACGCACGGCGCAAAATAAAGGTGTTCAGGTTATCTTTGGCGGTAGTGAGTTGCTAGAGGACTTTGCAGCTCTGATGAAAAAGACTGAGTCTCGTAAACACATTCATTTACGAGGTTTAGATTACTATCAAAAATTGCTCGCTACCTATCCAGAGCACTCTTATGTCACCATGGCTATCCTCGATCTTTCTGAGCGCCAAAAGACACTAGAGCAACAACTCCATAAAGCGCTAGCTGAAAAAGAGACCTTTAGTGAGCAAACACGTCAAACAAAAGTTGAGAACAACAAAAAAACCATCGAGCGCTTGGAAAAAGAAATCGCCTTTTTAAAAGAGCAAGCTAGATTAACAGGGCGTGATAGCCTTCCTTTAGCAGCGACTATTTCCCTTGAATTTGGCGATACTTCTGAAAATATCTATGCTGGTATGGACGAAACCTTCCGCAGCTATCAACCTGCTTTATTGACATGGTTTGAAACAGCTAAGCACGCTTTTGAGCGTGGCTCTAGGTGGCAAAATATGGGAGGTATCGAAAATAATCTTGACGGCGGACTTTTCCACTTCAAATCCCGCTTTGAGCCGACTATTGAAGAATTTGTGGGGGAATTTAACCTTCCTGTCAATAAACCTCTCTATGCCTTATCCAATCTCGCTTACACACTACGTAAAAAAATGCGAAGCAAACACTAATTAGAGCTACTTATACTCTATCTCATCTTCAATCTCATCAAGATTGACAATCAAACTAATTTTTAACAAAGGAATACATCATTTTATGGTATTGAGAGACATTTCAGAACAGGCCTTCAAAGCCCATATCCTAGAAGCTGAGACTAGCTTCTTTGAACAATCCCCAGAGATGGCAGCCTTACTTACAAAACGCGGCCATCAAGTATCAACACTAGGCTACTATGCAGATGACAAACTCGTCATCTCTACCTTGGTCTATACTACACCAGTCGCTGGTGGCCTCCATATGGGACTTCATAATGGCCCTATCGTCACCGACAAACGCTACCTAAAAGACTTCTATAAAGCCTTACAAGATTTTGCCAAACGTCAAAAGGTCATCTCCTTAGTTGTCAAACCTTACTATGCTTACCAACGTTATGATAGCGATGGACAAGCAACAGCTAGCGCTCAAGACGATAGCATTAACCTTTTGACAGACCTAGGTTACCAACACTCAGGACTAAGACAAGGATACACTAGTGGTGATTGGTACTATATCAAAGACCTTACAGATATTAGTGCAGACAAGCTTTTTGCCTCTTTTAGTAAAAAAGGCAAGAGCCTAGTCAAAAAAGCCAAGACCTTTGGTATTAAAATACATCGCCTAGAGCGTGACCAACTCTCCTTGTTTAAGGAAATCACATCAGCAACATCTGAACGTCGTGAGTTTGATGACAAACCGCTAGAATATTACCAATATCTCTTTGACAGCTTTGGGGATAAGGCAGAATTTTTAGTCGCCAGCCTTAATTTTGAAGAGTATTTAGCCAATCTTCAAGCCTCACAAGATAAACTTAAAACAAAAATTGATAAACTCAAAGAAGGACTCGCTCAAAACCCTCATTCGGAGAAAAAGCAAAATCAATTGCGCGAACTCTCTAGCCAGTACGACACCTTTGAGGTCCGAAAAGAAGAAGCTCGTGACTTTATTGACAAATACGGTCACGAAGATGTCCCTTTGTGTGCTAGCCTCTTTGCTTATATGGATAAGGAAGCCTACTACCTCTTTAGCGGCTCCTACCCTGAATTTAATAAATTCTACGCTCCTGCACTTTTACAAGAGCACGTCATGCTAAAGGCTATTAAACAAGGCATCACCTCTTACAACTTCTTAGGTATCAAGGGGGTCTTTGATGGAAGTGACGGTGTCTTACGCTTTAAGCAAAACTTTAACGGCTACATCATCCAAACCCCAGGTGAGTTCTTCTACAGCCCATCACCTTATAAATATAAAATGATACAAGCTATCAAAAAATTACTCAAACGCTAAAAAAGTCTCCTCGATTGAGGAGACTTTTCTTAATTAATCTTTAAAAGCATCTCTTAGCACACTAAATTCTTCATTGGTCAAGGTGATACCTTTTCCCATCTTGGTGTGATCAGGGCTCCAAGCACGAATATCAAACTTTGGTTCCGCCCCATTAAAACTCACACGATTTAGTTCTTTAGTCCATCCTTTGTCATTTTCAGATAAGACCAATAAGGATTCTACAATTTCAAATGTAAATGTTGCCATAAAAGTACCTCCACTTAATTATTCGTCATACTGTCTTAAAATTACAATTCTGTTCGATTTTCGATAGCACGTAAAAGAGTCACCTCATCAGCATACTCAATGTCAGAGCCAACGGCCAAACCTCGTGCCAATCGTGTCACCTTGATACCTGCTGGCTTTAAGACGCGTGAGATATACATCGACGTTGCTTCACCATCTGCTGTGGCATTTGTCGCTACGATGACCTCAGAAACCTCACTATCCATCAAGCGTGTAATTAAAGTTTTAAGGTTGATATCATCTGGGCTGACACCATTCATCGGTGAAATCAAGCCATGTAACACATGATACAGGCCGTGATATTCTTGGATTTTTTCCATGGCTGAGACATCTTTACTATCTTCAACAACCAAGATAGTGCTCTTATCTCTCGTGTCATCTGTGCAAATAGCACACGGATCATCATCCGTAAGATTGCCACAAACCGAACAATAAGTCAACTCACGCTTAGCTGCAAGTAGATGTTTAGCAAAATCATTGACATCCTCATCACTCATGCCAATGGTATAAAAAGCTAACCTAGTAGCTGTTTTGATACCAATACCTGGCAACTTTGAAAAACTGTCAATCAATTGTGAAATAGGGGTTGGGTAAAGCACAAAACTCTCCTTAATCTTGATTATTTTGATTTGAGACGTACTGGTTAATAATATCACGCGCAATTTGCTGGTGGATATAAGTGCTAGTCGTTGCCGCATGAGGATAAAGAACAGCTACGGCAATGCTTCTATCCTCATTATAAGCAAGAGCATTTAAGTTAACGGTTTTAACGGTGTTGCCGCCACTATCTTTCGTATAGGTCTCTGCTGTCCCTGTCTTACCACTAATAGTTGTGACACTACTCCTCATTTGTGAACCTGTCGCATACAAAGAGTTGCTATTGACAACATCATAAAACCCTTCTTGAATCAAAGCCATGTCTCCTTCTGGAAGGCTGACCGTATTTAACAATTGGCCTGATACGTCCTTGAGCTTTTCGCCTAGATTACCATCTGTCTGCTGATAAATGCCTTCTACCACATGTGTTGAGACACGTTTTCCGTCATTAGCGATAGTTGCAATATATTGTGCCAGCTGCATCGGACTGTAAGAATCATACTGTCCAAATGATTCAAATAAAGTATCACTAAAGTTAAACTGACTTGGTATATAACCTATCGCTTCTGGTAAATCAAGCCCTGTTGTCGTTCCTAGTCCATACTCTGCAAAAGTAGCTCGTAGCTTATCCATAGCTTCTTTATAATCCTCACCTGATAAGCTCTTACCTGGCTCATAGTTTTCTCCCATCAGACGAAGGGCAATTTGCAACATATAGGTATTAGAGGAGTATTCTAGCGCTTGAACCGCATTTATCGGAAGCACGCCTGAGGTGAACCATGATTTTATCCCTAAGATTTCTTGGTCATTAAGGACTTCATTGCCAGACAAGACATTATTTTGCCATCCAGCACTCAAGGTTGCCCCTTTGACTACCGATCCTGGTGTAAAGACATTATTGATTGTCCCTAAAATATCACGGCTAGCCGTAGGAGAGCCTACATCATGCTTTAATCCTGCTAGTGCTAATACCTTGCCTGTAGAAGGCTCAATAGCAACTGCATAAATACCGTCTGAGTAAACTGCCTGACCATTGGCAATATCCGCGTTATAATACTGTTCAAGAATCGATTGCACTTGATTTTCAAAATTTAAATCAATTGTTAATTTTAGCGAATCACCAGCTGAGCCTTGTTTGGTGATATCATCACTCACCACTGTATTTTTACGATTGACCGTCACTGTCCGAACGGTATGTTCACCTTGCAAATCACTTTCATAAGCCTTTTCTAGATAAGAGGTTCCCACACGATCATTAAGGGAATACCCTTTTTTCAGATAGTCCTTAGCATCTTCTTCAGGAAGCCCAGTCTTTTCAGAGGAGATACTTCCCACCAGACTAGCTAACGTCGTATCCGCCACATCACGATCCCAGGTCTTAGAGATCGCCAAACCTTCCAAATCTTTTTGGTGAGCCTCAATTGCTGCCATCTGCTCATCACTAAGGGCATCTGTTGTGATATTGACTGTGGCAAAAGTCTGAGCGGCACTCATCTCTATAAAAGCGTGAATCACCTTCAACTCATCTTCAGGATAATCAATCTCGGCATCTGTCACACTATCTACCGCATTTTTATAAATCGTTGACTCTGTCAAAGAATTCCCAAAAAAGTCATATTTTTTATCATCAGGTAAAGCATCTACAACCTTTTTATAAGTCTCGCTATCTGCCAAATAATAGTCCTTCTTATCTCGTGTGCTGACCTTGCTATCTGTCAACGTCACATAATTTGGTAATTCTTGTGCCAACTCCTTGATGTAGTGAGTCGTCATCATATTGCTACGCGTAAAAGTTAAGACATTACGCTCAACATTGTTGACTAGAAGCGTCCCTGTCGCGTCATATATCTTACCACGTTGATTGGGTGACTTGACGGTATAAGTCGTTGAGGCTGTTAATTTTTTCTGGTAAAAATCAGCATTGATCAACTGCATTTGTGCCAAACGAAAGAGCAAAATCAAAAATAAAAGGGCAACAGCAAAAAATAAGCCATTGAGGCGAAAGGGTAGATTAGCAACTCTCTTGATGGTCTTTTTATCCTGTTTTCTTAACATCTGGGTCTCATTTCTAACGTTTTTATCACCATTCTCTCCAAAAAACTCTCCTTACTATTTTATCACAAAAATAGCCTTATAAGGTTTTTCAACCTTGCAAAATATCAATTGCTATATTAGTGCTTAAGCGATACTTCTATTATACTAAAGTAACGTTTTTATGACAATAATATATCAACAAGATGACAAAATACTTTTGAGCTATTAAAAAGAACAGCCTATGCTGTTCTTTTTTAGTTAGTTAATTTTTTCATCTCTTCAATACGTGCTATTGTCGCATCGTATTTGGCTTGATAGTCTGCTTGTTTATCACGCTCTTTTTGAACGACTTCTGCCTTAGCGTTTTGGACAAAGCGCTCATTACTCAATTTTTTAGCTACCATGTCCAATTCTTTTTGCCATTTGGCACGCTCTTTGTCTAGTCGAGCCAACTCTTCAGCGACATTTAACAAATCAGCTAATGGGAGATAAACTTCCGCACCTGTAATAACAGCTGTCATCGCTAATTCTGGAGCTTCCAGAGTAGATGAAATCTCCAGTTTTTCAGGATTGGTAAAGCGTTTGATATAGTTACTATTAGCCTTGAAGAAAGCTTCAAGGGAAGTGTCTGCTGTCTTGATTAAAAGCGTAATCGGCTTACTTGGGGCAACATTAACCTCACTTCTAGCATTACGTACCGCGCGAATCAAGTCTTTAAGACTCTCAACACCCATATGAGCCTCTTCATTGACAAACTCAGCCCTAACGATTGGATAAGCGGCTGTTACAATGCTAGCATCTTGATATTGTCCAAAAATTTCTTCCGTCACAAATGGCATGATAGGATGAAGCAGGCGTAAGATAGCATCCAGAGTATAAAGTAAGACAGATCGAGTCATCACTTTTTCAGCGTCGTTGTCGCTATATAGTACTTCCTTGGTCAACTCGACATACCAATCCGCAAATTCATCCCAAATGAAATTGTAGAGAAGATGACCAGCCACACCAAATTCAAATTTATCAAAGTTGTCACTGACCTTAGCAATAGTTTCATTAAGATTATGTAAAATCCAGCGATCTGTGACATTACCAGCCTCGCTGTTTGCCACTTTAGCGACATTTTCACGTGCCTCTTCTAAGGTCAATCCATCATTATTCATGAGAATATAGCGCGAAATATTCCAGATTTTATTGATGAAATTCCATGAAGCGTCCATTTTTTCATAGGAGAAGCGGACATCTTGCCCTGGTGCAGAGCCATTTGAGAGGAACCAACGCAAAGCATCCGCACCATACTTATCAATGACATCCATAGGATCAATACCATTGCCTAGTGATTTAGACATTTTACGCCCTTCTTCGTCACGAATAAGTCCATGGATAAGGACATTTTCAAAAGGACGGCGCCCTGTAAATTCAAGAGATTGGAAAATCATTCGTGACACCCAGAAAAAGATGATGTCATAGCCTGTCACTAAGGTTGACGTTGGGAAGTAGCGCTTGAAATCTTCAGCCTCTTCATCAGGCCAGCCCATTGTTGAAAACGGCCAAAGGGCTGAAGAGAACCACGTGTCAAGTACATCTTCGTCTTGGACCCAGCCATCGCCCTCTGGAGCTTCCATGCCAACGTAAATGTCGCCATCTTCATTGTACCAAGCTGGAATTTGATGTCCCCACCATAGCTGACGAGAAATCACCCAGTCATGCACGTTTTCCATCCATTGTAAGAAGGTATCATTAAAGCGTGGTGGGTAAAACGCCACTTGATCATCCGTATCTTGATTAGCCATAGCATTTTTAGCGAGCTGATCCATCTTGACAAACCATTGGGTTGACAAGCGTGGCTCTACCACAGCACCACTACGCTCAGAATGCCCTACAGAATGCACACGCTTTTCAATCTCAACCAAAGCCCCTAACTCTTCTAGCTTAGCTACCACTGCCTGACGCGCTTTAAAACGGTCCATTCCTGCAAAATCACCCGCTAAATCATTCATCGTACCGTCATCATTCATAACGTTAATCTGCGGAAGATCATGACGTTGACCGACCAAAAAGTCATTAGGATCGTGAGCAGGTGTGATTTTAACAACACCTGTTCCAAATGCTGGATCAGCATGCTCGTCAGCAATGATTGGGATAGGCTTGTTGACGATTGGTAAGATGACATTTTGCCCGATCAAATCCTTGTAACGCTCGTCATTTGGATTGACCGCTACAGCCACATCACCAAACATGGTCTCAGGACGTGTTGTTGCGACTTGAAGGGCACGAGAACCATCTTCTAATACATAGTTCATATGATAAAAGGCACCCTCAACATCCTTGTGAATGACCTCAATATCTGATAGAGCTGTTCTAGCTACTGGGTCCCAATTGATGATAAATTCACCACGGTAAATCCAACCTTTTTGATACAACTCAACAAAAACCTTGCGGACCGCTTGAGATAAGCCCTCATCTAGGGTAAAACGCTCACGAGAATAATCAAGGGACAAGCCCATCTTACCCCACTGCTCTTTGATAGTCGCTGCGTATTCATCCTTCCATTCCCAGACTTTTTCAAGGAACTTCTCACGACCAAGATCATAGCGTGAAATGCCCTCTTCTCTCAAACGCTCCTCAACCTTAGCTTGCGTTGCAATACCAGCATGGTCCATACCTGGAAGCCACAAGGTATCAAAGCCTTGCATGCGTTTTTGACGGATAATAATATCTTGAAGCGTCGTATCCCAGGCATGCCCAAGGTGAAGTTTTCCAGTCACATTTGGTGGTGGAATCACGATAGAATAAGGTTTTGCCGTCTCATCTCCTGACGGCTTAAACACATCTTCTTCAAGCCATTTAGCGTAACGTCCAGCCTCAACCTCGGCTGGATTATATTTTGGTGAAAGTTCTGTCATTCTATTCTCCTTATCTAGTAAAATGCTAATAATCTCAGCAATAATCTCTATTGTGATCTATTTTTAAGTTTACCAACTTATTTTTTATATACGTTGATAATGATAGCATTAGTCTATCATGTCCCACTCACTCCTTAACAAACCATATATCAAGTTATCACAACGCTTACCTGTTGCGTCCTTACGATCTCTTAGACGAGCTTCTAGCGTAAAACCAAGTTTTTCAGCAACACGTCTGCTTTGGTGATTATAGTCATAGCAAGATAATTCAATCTTGTGAAGATTAAGATTTTTAAAACCAAGCTCAATCAGCTTCTTCGCCGCCTCTGGAACATAGCCACACCCCCAATAGTCTGGATGAAGCGTATAACCTATCTCAAGGACATCATCAGCATGTCTTTGGTTAAAATCAACAGAGCCAATAACAGTGGTTGTTCCTTTTAGAACAATCCCATAACCTTCTGGCAGCTGATTTTTGTCATTACGTTCAGGAAGAATATGCTCTATATAATAAATCTCATCTTCTACCGTCTGAACAAGGGGAAAACCAGCTGGATAAGCAACCTCTGGCAGACTGACATAATGAAAAATAGCCTCAGCATCTTCCTTAGTCCGAACCCTTAGGACCAATCGCTCTGTCTCTACACATTTTGGTAAGTCATACATAACCATCTTTTGCCCCCTATCCTAATACTAAAATCACCTCAAGCAAAAAGTCCCCATCTAGTCAAGCTAGACAGGGACGAAATGTGTTTCCGCGGTACCACCCATATTCGGGCTAAGCCCGCAACTCATTGATTTCATTGATAGACCATCAGCAACCAATAGAGACATCTGTACGGACTTCTCAACACTACCGCTCTCTGTAACAGACAAACTCGCTATACCTCTGAATAATCTTATTTTACCAAATCTCTGGACAGAAGGCAAGAGGCTTAATAATGACGCTCTCCAAACAGCCCTTCTGGCAAGTCATGAAAAGCTTTCTTATCGTGATAGTTGGCCATCTTTCCCTTCAAAAAACGATAAGCATCGAGCTTACTCTCATAGCGGATATAAGCCTCTCTAGCTCGCTCGTCCTTATCCTCATCAGCTATTTTTTGCGCCTCTGTCATGGCTAATTCATTGATTGTGATTTGAGATGACAACCAGTCATCCAAATCAGCTAAAAATGCTTCTTGGTAAGTCATAAAAACCTCACTCTCTTAATAACGTTATTATAGCATACTTTAAGACAACTATGCAAAAAAGCCTCTTTTAAAGGCTTTTAAACATATAAAATCTGCCACCACCGAGAATTGAACTCGGAACGGAGCATTACCATTGCTCTATTATACCATTTAACTATAGCGGCTACCTATCTATAATAGCATGGATGCCCCTATTTAGCAAGCTTTATTTTTAAAAAAGATGCTCTAGTAATCATCTTTGTGCTATAATGTAATCATCAAATCTTAGGAGTATCTTTTATGGAAGACAAAAAGGTTGATAATTTTGCTCGTGGCTATCACATATGATGACAAAAAAGAGCAAAGGTGGCTATTTTTTGGTAAGAGAGCAAGTAGAGCAGAAGGCTACAACACTCTATATGCCCATAAAGAAGACCGTCAAAAGTGGCGTGAGAAAACACAAGAGCGGACGAGACGTATCTTAGACACACATGCTTCTAGCTATCCAGAACCTGATAGAATCCAACGTGCAAATACTTATAACGACTATTTGAAAAAGCAATATAAAGCCATGCCAGCTTCTTCAATCATTAAAAAAGCTAATAACATTGTGGAAAAAATACGCCATGAACATCGAGCTAACTTATCTAAAAAAGTTAGACTGACAAGATTTTAATATTTCAAAAGCCCTTAGCTGTAATAGCTAAGGGCTTTTTGATATTTTAGATTGTTTGTTGTGCTTTTTGGCGTGCGCGGTAGCGCTGTTGTGGTATTTCCCAGCAGAGCAACGCAAATACCAAGGCTAATAAGACTTCATAATCTCTAACAAGCCACATAGCTATCAATCCAAGTCCTAGTAGGATAGCTGATACAAGATAGTGGGAAATAGAAAAACGATAGAGTGCTTTATTATAAATAGACGTACTATACAGACTAACATAATAAAGCACTAGCCCTAGACTTAAAAGCATCAAGCCATAACTAGCATGATGATGGTCTGCCAACAACTCCATACCCACTGTCGTAAGACTCACCCCTAAAATAATAAAAAGATGCCCATAAAGCATAGCAGAGCCTGACACACGCTGATGATGCTCAATAGTCAAGTGAGTCTGAGAGATATACGCTACAAACATAAAGGAAATCCCTGCGAAAAACACAATGCCCAAAACAGGCGTTTCATAGACAGGGTAGGCTTGAATAACCCCAATCACCGTCTCTCCAAACGTTAAAATTGTCAACAACTGACAGCGCTCTACCAGATGAGGAAAATTGATCCTATCAATATCATTGTACCCCTTATATAAAAGCGGAAACAGATAAGGAACCATCCAAAAAAGAGCAAACAGATGATTTTCAAAGCGATACAAGCGGAAAACATAGCCACAAATCACTAAAATCACAAAATAGCCTATCACCATTGACAAAAGCTTCATGCTAGCGGCAATATCGTGATTAAAGCCAATCTTTTTTCCCCTCAGATAATATTGTAGCAAAATCAATAGATGGGCCAAAATCATCGAACTATTGTAGAGCAAAAACTCCCTAGGTCCAAACTCATCCAAACCAAGGCCTAACATCAGCGCAAAATTACCGATGATAAACATAGCTGGAATATTCAGAAGTACATCTAGCCTATCACGCTCCCCATATTTATTGAGGTAAACCGTCTGATAAAACCAAATAGACAAAACAAGACTTGTCGAACCTAAAAAGACAAGAAAGGAGCCTAAGTGAAAGTGCGGCGTATGCAAGTAAGAGCTTAAGCGACGCATCGCCAAAACAAAGACTAAATCATAAAAAAGCTCATAGTTTGACACGCGCTTGGGCATAATTTTTTCCATAGCTTCTCCTAATAATCATTATTTTTAAACGCAAGAAAAGCCGTTAATGGACTTTAACGACTTGACTTCCAGAGTCCTACAACTCTGTGACATGAAGACTCACACGACAATATCGTCGTCTAAATCAGATGTAGCTTATCAGCTACTTATCAACACAGACAGTCAAAACTGTCACTTTGTAAGCACATCTCCCAAAATGTCTCACAAATAGGTGTCTGATTGCAGTTGTACAATCTTTTCCTTTTCCATCTTTATTATCTCTTATTTTTTGACAATAGTCAATAAACTTGTCTAATTTTTTGACACATTTTTCAAAATATAAGGACAATTGAGCCTTTTAGTCAAAAGTGGACCAGTCAAAGTTGACAAAATAAGCAAATAAATTGCCACAATCACCTTGATAACCAACATCTTTGCCTTTGTAAGTAACTGAGACGACTGGCAAATAATCAGGAAGCGTCATACAGCCTGATAAGGCACGGACAAAATCTTCTTTACTGTCAAATGTTTGTGTGCGAACGATGCTATAAGCATCTTTATACGTCAACTCTACCATAATGTATCCTCCTTAGGATAAGTTTTTATAATCTGGATTGGCTTGTGCTAGTCTTCCATAGAGAAGATAGTCCACATGAACAAGCTCAGAAATATTTTTACAATTAAGAGCGCACATGATAAGTGCCAACTCTTCTTTCCAACTATTGACAATAGCGATAGCTTTATCTAAAGGGTAGCACTCAACTAGCTCTAAGATGGTCTTTGACAGCCCGACCGCTTTAGCGCCAAGGACAAAACATTTGACCATATCAAGAGGATGTCTAACACCTCCTGATGCTAAAAGCTCTACTGTATCACGCATAGGAGCTGCATTTAACAGTGTCTGTACTGTCGTTTGCCCCCAATCGTCTAAGTAAGTCCTATGATAACCACGCTGATTTTCAATATAAGCAAAGCTAGTACCACCGCGCCCTGATATATCAAAGGTTTTGACACCCATAGCATGAGCCTCTTTAATGGTTTTTACATCCATACCAAAGCCCACTTCTTTTAAGATTAGAGGGGTGGTGAGTGTTGCGATATATTGTCTCAAATGCTCTCGCCACTGGCTAAAGTCACGCTCACCCTCTGGCATTAAGAGCTCTTGCATCACATTGACATGCACTTGTAAAAAGAGGGGCTGGACGCTATCAATAGTCGCTTTAGCTGCTTGTAGAGGCTTATCTAGACCGATATTAGTGGCTAATTGTAGCTGAGGATACTCTTTTAGGCTGGGGTAGGACTGGTCACTTGGGTCTTTTAAAGCGGCACTGTATGAGCCAGTCACCATGACAATACCTGTCTCCTGGGCTAACAAAGCTAGCTTGCGATTGATTTTAGCAGCTTTTTGACTACCACCTGTCATGGCATTGACATAAAAAGGGTATTGAAAGGTCAAGCCCGAAAAGGATGTCGATAAATCAATCTCATCAAGCGCATACTTTGGAAGAGAGCGCTGGATAAGCTCCATCTCATCAAAGCTATTATAAGGTGAACGATAGGTCAGCGCATGTGCGATATGGTCATCTTTACGGTTAGTCATTAGTCCTGTCCCCATCTTTCTTGATATAAAACCTCAATGCCAAGGTTTTGCCAACGCTTGATAAGCTCGTCAGTAGCCTTACTTGTAAAGGATAAAGCAATCCCACAATCACCGCCACCAGAGCCAGATGATTTAGCCACGCTATCAAGCCCATTAGTCGCCTCTTTTAAAGCGCGTAAGGGCTCTGTGTAAATGGCAGGGCTAAGCTCATCCAACAAACGGCTCGAAGCCTCTATACTAGCTATGACTGTTGTCTTGTCACCTGCCTCAATCGCAGCGTGTAAAGCATTGACATGCTCAAGGCTTGCTTGTAAAAACGAAGTGTTAATCGCCGATTTGACACGCTTTATCATTTTTTTTGAGATAGAAGGGGTCTTAGTCCACCCCACTACAAAATCAAGAGAAAGCCGAGGTGTTACAGGTACAATACGATAACCCCATGGAGCCTCTAAAACTGTCATCATATCACAGCTCTCCATCATATCACGAACGCTAGCGCGATTAAAGGCTCTAAAGCTAATCAACGTCTCATAAGCAATGCAAGCCACATCCCCCATGGAGCCATTATCACCACGCTTTAAAAGAACATAAGTCGCCAACTTAAACAGCATATCTGATGATAAGGCCAAGCCATAAAGAGCAGCTAAAGCCTTCAAAGTCAACACCACCACACTTCCACTAGAGCCGATGCCAAACTTTTTCCCATCTTTTTCTAATTTTCCTGATATGCGTAGGTTAAAAGGCTTCAAGGCATAGCCTAAATGCGCTAGATAAGCTTCCCCTACTGCCACAGCGTCTTGGATAAGCGCATAATTGGCATCTCTTTTTTTTCCGACACTATAAGCAAACATATCCGATGATAAAGCATAATCTTCTGCAAAATCAATCCTCCCTGTCAAACATATAGGGATATAATGTATCAGCGCTTCTTGTCCTTCTTCTAAGATAGCATATTCTCCCGCCAGATAAAGCTTGCCGCCTGCCTTAACCTTCACCATCTGTCAAATCCTTTGTCCGTGATACGATAAGACGATAGTCTTTTTCTAAAAGAGCTGCTAGACGCTCGACATCCTCTTCTAGACAGAGAACCTTGACATTAGGTCCAGCGTCCATAGTGAAATAGCAGGCAATGCCGTCTTGCCTGATGGCCTTGATGGTATCCATTGCTTGATAGCTTGCCTCAGTCAAATACGAAAAAGCAGGATTGGCTTCTCTAGTGGTGCTGTGCATCAAGAGTGCATTGCGCTCAGTTAGCTCACCTACTTTAGCAAAATCATTATTGGCCAAATGGATCAACATCTCTTGATAATCTGCTTTTGATTGCTCCACCCAGTCAGAAAAATTACGTGATGTTTCCTTGCAGCGCTTCATCCCTTCTCGACTTGAAACGTCTTTTTTATCATCGTTTAAAATCAGCATAATCATCGCTAACTTTAAATCTGTCTTAACAGGATAGATGCTCCCACTATCTTTGTCCCAAGCAGCTACAGGTCCAAAAAAAGAGCGTGACGCTGATCCAGAAGCAAATTTAGCTTCTTGAGCTAGTTCTTTCTGACTAAGATTTCTAGCAAACAACTGATTGGCTGCTTTGATAAGTGCTGATAAGCCACTAGAGCTTGAGGAGAGTCCTGCTGCTGTGGGCATATTATTGGTCGTCTCAATGCGAACATAAGGTCTGTCCTTGCCTCCAAAACGATCTAAAATAGCAGACATCTTGGCATGCTCCTTAGCATCTTGCAAGCGACCATCCAAGTAAAACAGGTCACTATCTGCTTCAGCTGCACAAAACGATAGCTCAGTTGTAGTGTACATGCTCTCTAGCGTCAAGGAAATGCTGCTAGTCGATGGTATCATAGCCTTCTCATCGTCTTTTCCCCAGTATTTGATAATAGCAATATTAGCATAGGACTTAGCACTTACAGTTTTTCCGTCCATGTGTTAAGCGCTCCTTCTTTTTGTAATAATTGACTCATTTCTTCGGCTTCTTTTTCTGTGCTGACAAGAGCTATAATACAACCACCCAGTCCACCGCCTGTCATTTTAGCCCCTAAGGCACCATTAGCAGTCGCTATCCTAACAAGATGATCACACTCTTTGCTACTCACTCCGAGCTGTCTAAGACTCGTATGCGCTTGTGACATAGTCACTCCTAAAGCTTTGGTATCCCCACTAGCAATACTAGACTCAGCAGCTTCAGCTAACTGTCCCAAACGCTTGAGTATAGGAAGTGCTTTCTCGCCTAGTGTTTTGACCTTGGCAACGGCTTCGCTAGTATGCCCATAAATACCCGTATCAGCAATAACTAAATAAGCATCTAGTTGAATCGCTATTTCAGAAAAACCAATATTTCGAATAAACTTAATAGCAACATCACTAAGACAGGTCTTAGCGTCAAGCCCACTAGGATTAGTATGCGCAATCATCTCAGCTTGATTGACCAAGCGCTCCAAAAGAGGAGCAGGAAGCTCTTTTTCAAAAAAGTCAAAGACACTACTAACAGCAGCAATCGCTACTGCTGCAGAAGAGCCCATACCTCTACGATCAGGCACTTGCGACTGGATAGTAAAGTCTAGAGAGTAGTCGCGCTTATCTAAGTAATCTAGGGCTGCAAAAATGGCTGTGGATAGTGGATCATTGATGTCAAGGAGTAGCCGTTTACTACTTTTGGTCACTTGACAGGTTACTTCAATATTTTTTAAAGGCAAAGCAATGGCTGGATAACCATAAACAACCGAATGCTCTCCCATCAAAATAATCTTGCTATGGGATTTACCTAATCCAATCTGTTTTGTCATATCTATCTCTTCACACATTAAAGTCATTTCTATTGTAATATAAAACCAGCAAAAAAGCGACTTTTGACTCATATAATACCCATAAAGCCCTTTATTACTATTCTTAGTCGCTTTTATAACGGTCATTTTTAGATATCTTCTAGTTAAACAGCTAGAATTCAGAAATCACATTATAACATAAATACTCTTAATTTGCTGACAAAAACTGTTAGAAGCCTTTCTGAAAAGCAACATCCTCTTTCATATGATAAGTGAAGATTAGGGAAGTTCTTTGGTTACATTTTTCACATAAAAAGCTATGGCTAAGGGATTTTTAGCGTCAAAAATTTTCTGATTTTTGAGAGCATAATATTTGACAACGCTTACATAAAGGGGTATAGTTAGAGTGTAAAAAGCGTTTCCATACGTTTTAAATATTAGAAAGATCATCCAAAAGGATGGAAAGAGGAAAATCTTATGGATTTCAAAACAAGTAATGCTGAAGGACCAGTAGAATTCGTCAATGTCTTTGACCTTGAAAAAATGGCACAAAAAGTCATTCCAAAAGGGGCCTTTGGCTACATTGCAAGTGGTGCTGGCGATACCTTTACCCTTCATGAAAATATTCGCTCTTTCAACCACAAGCTCATTGTACCCCATAGCTTAAAAGGGGTTGAAGATCCTTCAACTGAGATTACTTATGATGGCGACAAACTCACTTCTCCAATCATCATGGCTCCAGTAGCAGCTCACAAGCTCGCCAATGAACAAGGTGAGGTGGCAAGTGCTAAAGGCGTTAGTGAATTTGGTACTATCTACACTACAAGCTCTTACTCTACTACTGATATTCCTGAAATTACACAAGCCCTCAATGGTAGCCCTCAATGGTTCCAATTCTACTATAGTAAAGACGATGGTATCAACCGTCACATCATGGACCGTGTTAAAGAACAAGGTGTTAAAGCTATTGTGCTTACTGTTGATGCTACTGTCGGTGGTAACCGTGAAGTTGATAAACGTAACGGCTTTGTCTTTCCAGTAGGCATGCCAATCGTTCAAGAATACCTTCCAGATGGTGCTGGAAAGACTATGGACTACGTTTACCGCTCTGCTAAACAAGCTCTCTCTCCAAAAGATGTTGAATATATCGCACAATACTCTGGCTTACCTGTTTATGTTAAAGGTCCACAATGTAGCGAAGATGTCTTTAGAGCCTTGAATGCTGGCGCATCTGGTATCTGGGTAACCAATCACGGTGGTCGTCAACTTGATGGTGGTCCAGCATCCTTTGATTCACTCCAACGTGTTGCTGAAGCTGTTGACAATCGTGTGCCAATTGTCTTTGACTCAGGGGTTCGTCGTGGTCAACACGTCTTTAAAGCCCTCGCATCAGGTGCTGACCTTGTCGCTCTTGGTCGTCCAGTCGTTTATGGACTAGCGATGGGTGGTAGTGTTGGAACACGCCAAGTCTTTGAAAAGATCAATGAAGAACTCAAGATGGTTATGCAGTTGGCAGGTACTCAAACTATCGAAGATGTTAAACATTTCAAACTTCGCCACAATCCATACGACTCATCTATTCCATTTAACCAAGATGCCCTAAAACTTGACTAATCAAAAACACCAAGGAATGCCTTGGTGTTTTTGTGATCCTAATGTTATATGTGACATCATAGAAAAACGATGAAATGGATGGTGTCATCTTTATAAGTGACTTTGATGCGTCCTCTAAAGAGCTTGACAAGACTCTCAGCAATGGAAAGCCCTATACCATAACCTGATGTCGCACTATTGTGTGAGCTATCTTCACGGTAAAAACGCTCAAAAAAGCGGCTATAATCCACTCCACGTCCATTGACATAAGTATTTGAGACGATTAGACGGCATCTCCGACTACGCTTAGGCTGGCTGAGAGTGACGCTGACAACACCACCCTCATCACAATATTTATTGGCATTATCAACAAGCAAGGTCACCAGCTCAAAAAGTGACTTTTCTTCTGCCTTAACAAAGATACCTTCTTGAATATCCATGATAAATTGCTTGCCATCACGTATGACTGGTCCCTTAAAATCTTCTGCAGCATCTTGTGCAATACGCGAAAAATCAAGGGTCTTTAAAACAAGCTCAGACTGTTCTTCAAGACGTGCTTGCATGACTAAGCTATTGATTAAGCCTGTCAAGCGCTCTACTTGATCTTTGGTTGATTTTGTCCATTCTGACTCTCCTGACATCAACTCCACCAACTCATTGTTAGCTGCAATAATCGCTAAAGGGGTTTTCAGTTCATGACCAGCATTAGTAATAAAACGTCTTTGTTGTTCATAATTACGAATAAATGGACGAATGACCCGACCCGATAAAACGATGATAACTACCATAAAAAAGAACAAACAGATAAAGCCAAACCATACAGCCGTATCTAGTAGGTGATAAGAAGTACTGGCAAAGGTAGAAATATCAAAAGCAACAAGAAGAGACGCTCCTTTTTGATTAGCATTAGGTGTGATACGGTAAGCATAAGGCAAACCTGATAAAATAATTTGCCCTTCTTCTTTAGACGCTTTTACAATACGCTGGCTATAGCGCTCAACTGTCTGACTATCCGTATTGGTCAGATGGCTAGCGTCCACTGAACTTATCTGCCCGTCTTCATCGACAATCGCACTAAAATAAGCATAACGCTCTATTGTCTCCTCAGTAATATACTGCCCCAAGACACGACTGGCGTCATTAAGATTGGGAAATTGTCCTTTATTATCCGACAAAATGCTCAAAATACGCTCAATTTGGTGGTTGCTTTGATTGTTGACAATAACTGCCATGACCCCAAAAACAGAAATCAAGATAATACTGACAGCTCCTGTGGCAATAGCGATAAACTGTAAACGCAGTTTTTGAAAGAGATTTAATCTCAAAAAAGGAAACCACCTAGTCATACGGCTACCTCATCCAAGCAAAACCCTGTCTCCTCTGTCCCTATAATGGTCATGGTCGAGCCTATAGCTTTTAATTTTTGCCGTAGATAAGAAATGTACATAAAGACATAACCTTGGTCATCTGCGTCCTCTTCATGGTACCAGACATGCTCATACAACTGCTCTGTGGGTAGCTCTTTTTGAGCATTTAACATTAAAAACGACAAGAGCTTCGTTTCTTTAGCAGATAGACGAATGCTGGTATGTGCTTTAAGCTCCTGCTCACTCAGGTTTAAGCTCGTATTCGCAAACTGCAAGCTGTTAGGTGTTAGACTATCCATACGCCTATTCATAGAGCGCAGGCGTGCTAACAACTCCTTTAGAGAAAATGGCTTTGTCAGATAATCATCTGCACCCGCATCCAACCCTGTTACACGATCATCAATCTCAGACATAGCAGTCAAGAGCATAATCTGAGCAGTAGAGCCTGACTGGCGAATTTCCTTGAGCGCTTCGATACCTGTTTTTTTCGGCATCATGACATCCATAATCATCATGTCATAAGCCTTTTGACTAGCAAATTCAACAGCCATCTGCCCATCACTGGCAACATCTACGTCATACCCTTCATGAGTCAGCGCTGCATGGATAACACGCGCCAACTGTTCTTCATCCTCAGCTAGTAAAATACGCATCTACTTTGTCTCCTCATTACTGTTTACAATCAATTGCCTAATCGTCTGCATGGTCAAATCCACCGACGCCATCTCATCAGCACAGCGTTTTAGTTCTTTGACAATACGATCAGCATCCTTAATATCATGCTTATACTTCATCTGATGCTCTAGACTTGCCCAAGAATCTTGAGCAATCGTTCGCAACTGTATCTCCATAAAGTAACGACCAGGGAGATTGCCTAGACAGTCTTTTTTAGCTGTCTCTACCTCCAAAATCAAATGATAAGAGCGATAACCATTAGGCTTAGCATTCATGATATAGTCTTTTTCAGCTACAATCTGACAATCCTCGTAGTCCTTAATCACATCAACCAAACGGTAAATATCATCAACAAATCCACAAATCAAACGGACACCAATACTATCTTTAATCCCTTTTAAAGCTGATTGTGGTGTCTTAGGAAGACCTTTTCGCTGACATTTCTCTAGCATACTATCACGATCTTTGATGCGAGCATGGAGATGTTCAAATAAACCATAGCCTGTTTTGGCCTTTTGCCGTTGATTTTCTAAGGTCATGCGCTTTTTAAAATCATCTAAAATCTCCTGTAAATGCGGTTCATACCCTGCATAAATGTCTCCAGTCATAACCTACCCTCTTTAGTTTTTCTACATTATAGCACAATTATGATAAGAGATAACTTAAAAGGAGTGATAACTCACTCCTTAATCTTCAATCAAGGCAATAGATGCCCCTAATGCTCTTAATTTCTCCACAATGTCAGCATAACCTCGTAGAATATACTCGACATTGGTAATCTCTGTTTTCCCTTTTGCCATCAAACCTGCAATAACCAAGGCTGCTCCTGCTCGCAAGTCACTTGCTTTAACAGGGGCACCAACTAAGTCATTAGGACCGTGAGAGACGATACGACCACCCACTAGACTAATGTCTGCGCCCATACGAGCCAGTTCTGGCACGTGATTGACGCGCTTTTCATAAATAGTATCAACAACTTGTGAGCGCTCTGTGGCTTTTAAAAGTAGCGGAGTCAAGGGCTGTTGTAAATCAGTCGCAAAACCTGGATAAGGCGCTGTTGTGACAGACACACCTTTTAGAGTATCTTGCTTTTCAACAAAAATCGCATCCTCTTCAATGGTCATACGCACCCCCATCTCCTCTAGCTTTGCAATGAAAGATTCCAAGTGTTCATACAAGACATTAGTCACGCGCACCCCCTCACCGATAGCTGCAGCAAGAGCAATATAGGTCCCTGCTTCGATGCGATCAGGAATCACCTGATGACGTGTCCCGTGAAGATGGTCAACACCTGTGATGACAATCGTATCTGTCCCAGCTCCTCTGATATGAGCTCCCATGTTGTTTAATAACGTCGCTACATCAATAATCTCAGGCTCACGTGCCGCATTTTCAATGACAGTACGTCCCTTTGCCATGCTAGCAGCTATCATCGTGTTGATAGTCGCTCCAACACTGACCGTATCCATGTAAATATGCGCACCACAAAGGCTCTCTCCCTCAGGCAGAGCAATACGCATATTCTCTCCCTCATAAGACACCGTAGCTCCCATAGCCTCAAAGGCCTTTAAATGAAGGTCAATAGGGCGTGGTCCTAAATCACAACCACCAGGCAAGGTTACAGTAGCCTCTCCGAATTTAGCCAACAGACTGCTGTAAAAATAATAAGATGCTCTGAGGTTAGTGACTTGAGACGATGGAAGCGGTTTATTTTGTAAACCACGAGGATCAACGACAAGAGTGGTCCCTTCTCGAGTGACTTTGACACCCATCTCTAATAAAATAGCAATTAAATGCTCCACATCTGAAATAGCAGGTACACCATCCAAAGTGACAATATCATCTGCCAAGATCAAGGCTGGAATCAGGGCTACCACACTATTTTTAGCTCCCGAGACAGCCACTTCACCAGCCAAGGGCTTTCCACCCTCAATTATCATTTTTCGCATACATTTTTATCTTTCCATACCTAAATTAAGCCTTTATATTTTACCACAAGAATGAGCTCTTGGCAATGATAGCGTTTTTGAACTTTAGCTAGCCTATCATAAAGCAACTAAGTTATAAAAAGAAATTGAAAAAGCATTGTCATAGTCATGACAATGCTTTTGATTAGCTTATTGCAGGGCTTTTTGAAGGGCCTCTACCTTATCCAAACGCTCCCATGGTAAATCAATATCTGTACGCCCCATATGACCATAAGCCGCTGTTTGACGGTAAATAGGACGCTTCAAATCAAGCATCTCAATAATACCAGCAGGTCTCAAGTCAAAGACCTCTCTCACTGCTGCTTCTAGCTGACTTTCACTAACAGTACCTGTACCAAAAGTATCCACACGAACCGACACAGGTCGAGCAACACCAATAGCATAAGCCAACTGCACCTCGGCTTTTTTAGCCAGCTTAGCCGCTACGATATTTTTGGCAATATAGCGAGCCGCATAAGAGGCTGAACGGTCAACTTTAGTAGCATCTTTACCAGAAAAAGCACCACCGCCATGACGCGCATAACCGCCATAAGTGTCAACGATAATCTTTCTTCCTGTCAGACCAGAGTCACCTTGAGGGCCTCCGATAACAAAACGCCCTGTCGGATTGATAAGAAATCGCGTCTGATCATCCAGATACCTGCTATCAATAACTGGCTTAATAACGTGCTCAACCATATCTTTGTAAATGGTTTCATTGTTGACTTCTGGGTCATGTTGTGTCGAGATGACTACAGTATCCACACGTACTGGACGGTCCTCTTCATCATACTCAACAGTCACCTGACTTTTAGCGTCAGGACGCAGATAAGCCAGCTCTCCTGATTTTCGTAAATCTGCCAGACGTTTAACTAAGTGATGCGCTAATGAAATCGGCAAGGGCATGAGCTCCTTGGTCTCATCTACAGCAAAGCCAAACATCAACCCTTGATCTCCAGCACCAATCACATCTAGTGCATCTTTATTGTCATCACCTCTAACTTCAAGAGCTTCATTGACACCTTGAGCAATATCTGGGGATTGCTCTACCAAGGACGGATGAACCCCCACTGATTCAGCAGAAAAACCGTACTCTGCCTTATCATAGCCAATCTCTGCAATAGTATCTCTAACCACACGGTTGATATCCACATAAGCTGTGGTCGAAATCTCTCCAAAAATATGGACAGAACCTGTATAAACAGCCGTTTCTGCCGCTACGTGTGCTTCTGGGTCTTGCTGTAAGATCGCATCCAAAATAGCATCTGAGATTTGGTCTGCAATCTTATCTGGATGCCCTTCAGATACAGATTCAGACGTGAATAGTTTACGTTCTGACATAAAAATGTCCCCCTTTTAAAAATAATAGACGATAGCTTTACACTATCCTGTTAAAAAGTTACAAAGAACTGACCTTAAGGTCACCTTATCGGGACTTAATAACCCTCTTAGTATATCATGTTTTTAGGATTACTAAAAGCCTAAAGAGATACTTTTAGGCAATCACTGCTCTGGTCATCACTATCGTTTAAGCATTAAATTAGTGTATAATAGAGCTATGACACAAAAACGATACACCGATAACTTAGATCCCCAGTGGATTGCACAAAAACTTCTTATCCCAACGACTCTGACGCACGCTAGTCAATCAACACAGTTAGATGCTAAAGAGGCTATTCAAAAAAACACATTAGCTCCCCATCTTTTTCTGGCCAATCAGCAAAGCGCTGCCAAAGGGCGCTTTAGTCGCCCCTTTTTTACAAAAGAAGATGGAGGCATTTACATGTCTTTATATCTTGATGCTCAAACAAGCCAGCAAGACCCAGCAACCTACACCTTAATGGTCGCATCTAGTATCGTCAAAGCCATAGAGCATCTCACGGGCATCAAGACAGCTATCAAATGGGTGAATGACATTTACCTCAATGATAAAAAAATCGCTGGCATCCTCACTGAAAGCCTTGTAGAGCCAGAGACAGGTGAGGTGTATGCACTTATTATTGGTGTAGGAATCAATTTTTTTATTCCTAATTTGCCTAGTCCACTCTCACAAAAAGCCACTAGCCTGTTTAGTGCACCACCCAAAATAAGCCGTAATCAGCTTATCGTTGAGATTTGGAGACTTTTCTTTAAAACACCTTATCATGACCTCCTTAAAGTCTATAAGGATAAATCCCTCGTTCTTGGGCGTACGGTCAGCTTTCACCAAAATAAAAAAGACTACCAAGGTAAGGCCATTGACATCACTCCCTTTGGTAGCCTTGTCGTACAATTAGATGACCATAACATCACCTATCTCTCCAGTGGTGAGATTAGTCTTTCTTCTTGGTGATTGTCAGAATCGTATCTGTCGCTTTTGAAAGGAGATAAGACTGCCTCAAATCACGATAAAGCAAAAATCCCCAAATCCCTGCAAAAAGATAAGACCCTTCAAATAAAGCTTCATTAAAACAGTAAGTCTCAAAAGCACATAAGACAGCCATGAGTAAAAATCGTTGTAAAGTCATGTTTATATTATACCACAAATCAAAAAGACTATACAGCCAAAATCAGTCAATGGTAAGGCACTGTTAATCAAGTTTTTCCCATAACATTTCAACGCTACTTGTTTGAAAACAAACGTCATCATTTTTAGTGCTGGGAAGTGCGAATATCATATATTTTAAAAAACGTAGTGAACAGTCACTACGTTTTTTCTGTTAAATAAGAGAAGCTAAGCTATTAGACAATACCTTGTGCTGACATGGCTTCTGCTACCTTAAGGAAGCCAGCAATATTGGCTCCGACAACAAGATTACCCTCATAGCCAAATTCTTTTGCTGCTGCTGCAGAATTGTCATAGATATTTTTCATGATGTCATACAATTTACCATCGACTTCTTCAAATGTCCATGATGTACGTCCACTATTTTGTGCCATTTCAAGCGCAGAAACGGCTACACCACCAGCATTAGCTGCTTTAGCTGGTCCAAACGCAACACCTGCTTTATGGAATACCTCAACAGCCTCAAGTGTTGAAGGCATGTTAGCCCCCTCAGCGACAGCGAGAACACCATTTGCCACAAGAGCTTTTGCGTCATCTTCATTCAGTTCATTTTGTGTCGCACATGGGAAAGCAAGGTCAGCTTTAATGTTCCAAATAGACCCTTCAGTTGCTGGTGTAAAGACTGCTGTTGGATGGCTTTCTGTGTACTTCACAATACGAGCACGCTCAACTTCTTTAAGTTGTTTTAATGTTTCAAGATTGATACCATTTTCATCATAAACAAAACCTGATGAATCTGACACGGCTACTACTTTAGCTCCCAGTTCATGAAGTTTTTCAGTCGCATAGATAGCAACATTTCCTGAACCTGAGACAACAGCTGTTTTACCTTTAAAATCTTGACCTTTGGCTTTTAGCATTTGCTCTGCAAAGTAAACAACACCATAACCAGTTGCTTCTGTACGAGCAAGAGAACCACCATAAGTCAAGCCTTTACCTGTCAAAACACCTGTGTATTCATTGCGAAGGCGCTTGTATTGACCATAAAGATAGCCAATCTCACGTCCTCCAACACCAATGTCACCTGCAGGTACATCTGTGTCAGCACCAATGTGCTTACTTAGCTCAGTCATAAAGCTTTGACAAAAGCGCATGATTTCATTGTCTGATTTACCTTTAGGGTCAAAGTTAGAACCACCTTTACCACCACCGATAGGTTGTCCTGTCAATGAATTTTTAAAAATTTGTTCAAAACCAAGGAACTTAATGATAGACTGGTTAACAGATGGGTGGAAACGCAAACCGCCCTTATAAGGACCAATAGCTGATGAAAATTGAACACGGAAACCACGATTAACGTGGACTTGACCCTTATCATCAACCCATGGCACACGGAATGATACGATACGCTCAGGCTCTACCAAGCGCTCCAAAAGATTTTCTTCAATATAGTTTGGATATTTGTCAAAGACAGGAACAAGAGATTCAAAGACCTCTTCTACTGCTTGTAAAAATTCTGGTTCATGAGCATTTTGCGCTTTCACTTTTTCAAAAACGCTAGCTACATATTCTTTACCTGTTGTCATAAAATGATTCCTCCATAATCTAAATCACATAAAATATTATAAATTTTCAGAATACTTTTTGTCAAGTATTTAACACGATTTTTAGCAAAAAATTTTCAGTGATGTCACTTTTTATAACATAAAGAATTGATTTTCATTGCCTATTGTCACCTCTTTTTCTTATGATATAATAGTTAGTATCATCAACATTACAAGTGAGGTTTTTATGAAATACTTTCCGCTAGCAACTGGTATTGTCAGCTTGCTCTTTGGTTTCTTTTTACTAGCACGTCCTTTGGCGACTGTCTCAACTTTGGGCTGGATTTTAGCTTTATTTGTCTTTGTTTCAGGTGTTAATGGCATTATGGACTATTTTCATCAACCACATGGCAAACGTAGCATCTGGATTTTGATTCAGCACACTATCTCTATCGTCTTTGGCTTTGCCTTAATCACAAGCTCTAGCTTTGCCAAGATTAACGTTGTCATTATGATTTTGGCTTACTGGGTACTTCTTAGCGGCTTTTTACGTTTAGTCACAGCTGCTCAGCTGCGTCGTGCACAGTTTCCTAGCGCTGAAGTGTCTTACTTCTTTCTAGCTGGTATCTTCGCCGTTATCTTTGGTTTCTTACTCTTGAGTGCTCCTGTGTTCTTTAGCGCTCTGATTGGCAACTTTATTGCTTTTGTCCTTATTTTTATCGGTATTTCAAGTCTCGCTATATTCTTTCGTATCCGATAATAGCAAAAAACTATCTGAGCAAATGAACTGCACCCCAAAAGTTAGACATAAAATCTAACAATTGGGGTGCTTTTCTTA